>JBGSVU010000027.1:0-1868 GCA_041752775.1 Pirellulaceae bacterium
AAGGCGACCACATTGCTGCACAGCGTGGCGGGGCAGTGGTTCCTCGGGCTGGAAGGCCGGACTGATCCGTTTTTGCCGGTTCGTCATCGCTGGATGTTTGCGGGCTATGCGATTGCGGCTGTGGCCTATCGCTGGCTGATTACGTTTTCGATTTTCTGGTTCCTGTACCGGATGCTGGAGCCGGCGGGGATGAAAATCATCGGGCAATTTTTGGCGCTGACCGCGATCTGGTCGCTGGCCGGAATGCCTGTCGTTCAACTGATTCGTTTTTTGCGGGTACCCGGGAGGTGGATGGCTGTGGACCGATTGCGACTGGGAACGATGACGGTGCTGGCGGCGATTTTGCTGGGCGGGATACTCCTTTTTCCCGTTCCGCATTGGGTCCGTTGCAGTTTCTTTGTCCAGCCCGGCCAGTCCGGCAACGTGTTTGTGACAACGGCCGGTTTTGTTCGGGAGGTGTATGTCAATTCGGGCGATGTCGTTCATGAGCACCAGCCGCTCGCAAAATTGGAGAACCCTGAGCTGGACCTGAAAATGGAACAGTTGCAGGGCGAACTCGATGTAGCCTGGGAACAGCTGGAACATTTGAAAAAATCGGCCAGCTTTGACACGGAGAACCAGCTGCAACTGCAGACCGCCCAGGCTCGTTACGATGCGGCCGAACGACGGGTCATTCAGCGGCAAAGCGAACTGGAGCGGCTGGTGATTCGGGCGCCCCGAGCGGGTTTTTTCCTGGCCGATTTGCGCCGCCCGAAACCGGACGCGAAAGAAAGCGGGCGTTTGGCGGGATGGCACGGATCGCCGCTGGAGCAGCGCAACCGCGGCGCATGGCTGGATTCACCAACGCGGCTGGGGCGTGTCGTCGCCGAAAAAAATTCGGCCGAAATCATGCTGGCCGTGGACCAGGGCGACATCGAGTTTATCCGGCCTGAGCAGCCAGTCTCGTTGTGGGTCCGCCAGCTGCCCGGGCAGGTTTTTGATTCCAGAATCGGACTGGTCTCTCCTTCGCAAATGTTGACCGTTCCGCCAGGGCTGTCATCGAGCCATGGGGGCGATCTGGTGACTACCCGGGACGCGGACGGAAACGATGTGCCCCAGAGCGCGACTTGGCTGGTCAGTGTTCCGCTGGAAACCAGTCAAGTCGATATTGTCAGCGGTGCGACTGGCGTGGCCTGGATTCGGGTGGGGACGCAGCCGCTGGCCGGCAGAATCTGGCGTGAACTCTGCCGAACGTTCCGGTTTGAGTTGTGAACGGAGCAGGAGCGATTTTGCCAGGCGAGATTTTCGGGTAACCGGCAATTTTGCCCAGTGTCCAGCCGAAACACTTGCACGGGAATCCGGATACAATGGACATTCCCAAAAGGGGTTTCCGGATTTTTAAAGCGATCCAGTTTTACAACGAAGGTCTCAAAAGATGAGCAGGCGACTGTTGACAATGGTGCTGGTTACTGTGGCGGGTTTCTCACTGGAGGTGGGTGCCTGGGGACAGGAATTGACCGAAAAGTTTCTGGCGGACGGCGTGACGGCCCGGGTTGGGGGTTACCGTCCGAACCGTGCGGAAATGGACAAGGAACCGGACATTGTCAGCGTGCCACCGGACGATCTGACGGCACCGAAATACGGACAGTTTGCAATTGGTGAAAAAACCTGGGCATTTGTTCTGGATGAACCGGAAGAGGGTGAGGCCCGGCTGTTTATCGATACCAACGGTGACGGCGATTTGACCAAAGATCCCGCAACCGAATGGACCGGCACCGAACGGGGTGAATTCATGCAGTACGGTGGCAAGGGGCAGATTGACCTTGGCAATGGCAACGTCGGAACTCTCGGGCTGTACCGTTTTGATCCGGCCGACGAGCGGCGGGAAC
>JBGSVU010000028.1:0-2131 GCA_041752775.1 Pirellulaceae bacterium
ATTTCAGTCAGTTTAATACGCACGCCGTTCCCACCGGACCGGCTAGTACAACTCAATGCGGTTGTCGGGTTTGAGTTTGACGATTGCTTTCTTCCAGTTTTTGGTCCGCCCGAATTTGAAACGATAGCGGCGGCTCTTTCCCTTTCTCGACTGCGTCGCCACCTTCTCGACTTTGACGTCGTACAGGAGTTCGATCGCACTGCGAATCATGATCTTGTCGGCCAGCGGGTTGACTTCGAACGAATACTGGTTGTGGGCTTCCGAGCCATGCACACCCTTTTCGGTCACCAGCGGGCGCAGGATCACCTGGTGCGGCTCCAGCGCCATCGTGGCCACTTGCGGCTTTTTCGTTTTTTTGCTCATTGCTGACACCTGACCTGACGTGTGCCGGCAGACCAACGGGTGTCCACCGGAAAAATTTCGAAATGGGACTCGCGGACCACAGGCCCGCAATCAACTACTCTTCCGCCTGCTCTTTCGCCGAAGAACTCGCAGTCATGGATTCACGGATCCAGTCCAGCGCCTCCCGGGTAAACAGAACCTTTCCAGGCCGGAGCACCAGCAGAGCGTTCAGGTCGGCGACTGCCGACACATCCACACGGCTGATATTGCGGGCACTGCGGTAAATCACCGGATCGTGACCGGCCGTGGCAATCAGGGCCGACTTTCCCTCGCAACCAATCGCCCGCAACATTCTGGCGACGGCGGATGTCTTGGGCTCGGACAGCGCGAAACCATCCAGCACACCGACCTGGGCATCACGGATCTTGCCGGCGATAGCCATCCGCGTGGCCAGCCGAACGGCTTTGCGGGGCAACCGGTAGGAGTAATCCCGTGGCCGCAAGGCAAACGCATGGCCACCGCCACGCCGAATCGGCGACCGCTTGCTGCCGGCCCGGGCGTTACCGGTACCCTTCTGGCGATACATTTTCTTCGTTGAACCGGAAACTTCAGCCCGCGACTTGGTCTTGCGACTGCCCTGACGCTGGTTGGCCTGGTACATCACCACGACATCGTGCAGCAACTGGTTGTTGACCGAAGACGCAATGGCATCCGGATCAATATCGTATTTGCCGACTTCTTTTCCGGCGGCATCGTAAACTGGCAGACTGACCATTTCTTCGTTACTCACTTGCTGAGGGAAAAACCCGGCAATTCCTGTCGTGTCCCGTGAACGTTTTCAGTATTCGGTGTGATCTATCGTTTTTTGTTGGTGGGGCGAATAATCACCATCGACCCGGCAGCACCCGGCACAGAACCCCGCACCAGGATGATGTTGTCTTCCGCATCGACGCGAACCAGCTTGAGATTGCGGGAGGTCATCTGGGCGTCACCATACTGACCCGCCATCCGCTTCCCCTTCTTGGGACGACCGCTACCGCCGCCCGAGGCCAGCGAACCGGTACCACCCCCGTGGCGATGGCATTTCTTCACGCCGTGCGTGGCACGCTGCCCTGAAAAGTTATGGCGTTTCATCACACCGGAATAGCCACGGCCACGGGTGAAACCAACCACGTCAACTGCTGCGACGTCGGCCATCGAGTCCGCGCTGACCACCTGGCCGACCTCAAAGCCCTCTGTCGAGCCGCGAATCTCGCGAACAAACTGCTTGGGCTCGCAACCCGCCTTGGGCGGAATCGTCACACCGGCTTTGGCAAGCCTCTGGGCACGACCGCTCTTGATGTCGGCCACGTGGCCACGTTCGGCGCGACTGGCCTGACTGGGGCGCGACCGGCGGTCTTTCGATGGCCGTTTTTTGTCAAGAAAACCCAACTGGATGGCGGAGTACCCGTCTTTTTCGGGTGTGCGGATCTGCAGGACATGACAGGGACCAGCCTGAATCACCGTTACGGGAGTGACCGTTCCGGATTCAGTGTCAAAAACCTGAGTCATCCCGACCTTGCGGCCAAGTATGCCTTTGCTCATTTCAATTCGCCTTGTTTTCCAGTCAGCTTGCCAGCCGGAATGATCGCCAAACGGGCGGCATTATCCGGCGGGCTTCCACTTCATCTGGTAACGCCCAATTATTTGTTTCCGCAAAACGGGAGAACGCAACAGCAACCCATCCGGACCGCCCCTGCCCCACCTGCGGGGTATTTCATCTAACGCGTGGTCGCCTTGATCTTGATCT
>JBGSVU010000029.1:0-5885 GCA_041752775.1 Pirellulaceae bacterium
GGGATCGTCTTTCAACAATATGATTTCAATAGGTGGGTGGCACCAATCGAGCTGGCTTTAAGTGTCTGTCGGTTATTGGTACGTCGCCAATCGCTGCGTCAGCCCGTTGAGGCCAACTATCCGGTCAGCGCCCATGCAGTGGCGCAGAGAATCCCCCGGTGGCGCGCAGGCCAGAGAGCAACGGCCCTTGAGGGCCATTCAAAGATTGCCGCGTATCAGTTGCTCGCTGTTATCCCGACACGAAACAGGATTTCAATAGGTGGGTGGCACCAATCGAGCCGGCTTTCACCTGTTCAGTCCCGATCCACCTGTTCAGTCCCGATCTGCTTTTTCCAGTTTCGATCCACCGATGCGCGCTATGCCGATGCCCAGCATCGCGACGGCGATCGTCATCAGGGGGCTGATCCAGCAGAAAATCGCGTAGGGAGCGTAAACAATCGTTTCCACCTGCAAGACGCCACTTTGTGCCGCCCCGCAAGTATTCCACGGGACCAGAACACTGGTCACAGTCCCGCTGTCCTCCAGCGTGCGGCTGAGGTTTTGCGCCGCCAGCCCCCGGTCCTCAAACGGTTTGCGAAACATTCGGCCTGGTACAACGATCGCGAGATACTGGTCGGAGGCCGTCAGGTTGACCAGCACGCAACTGGTTGCAGTGGTCGCAACAAGGGCTCCGGTCGACCGGGCGACGTCGACCAGCGGCTGGGTAATGCGCTGCAAAAACCCGGTCGCTTCCATCGCGCCGCCAAAACACATCGCACAGAGGATCAGCCAGATCGTATTCAGCATGCCTTCCATCCCCTTTCCTTTCAGCAATTCGTCACCTGCATCATTTCCCGTTGCAACTTCGGATTTCAGCGCCATTGCCAAAACGGCACCCTGATACGCCCGGGGCAAGTACCCCAAAATCCCACCTTCGAAAGTGGTATCCAGCGGACTGCCATCTTCCGCGACTTCGACTGCAACCGACAGATCGTCCAGGGTGCCATCGGCCAGGCGACTGACGATGCGGGGCTGGGCGACAACGGCCACAGCCGCACCCAGTAACATCGCAACGAACAGGGCAACCACCGGATCCATTCGCCGGGCCACCATCACGATCACTGCGGCGGGAACCAGCATCAACCAGGGCGAAATATTGAAGTGATGCGTAATGATCCCGGACAACTCAACCCCGGAAACGCCGGTCGCCACCGGCGGATAAAAATAATTCAAACAGACAAACGCGATCAACGTCAGCAGGTAACTCGGAATCGTCGTGATCATCATGTACCGGATGTGGGTGTACAAATCGGTGCCAGCCATCGCGGGCGCGAGATTCGTGGTGTCCGACAGCGGCGAAATTTTGTCACCGAAATAGGCACCGGAAATCACGGCTCCCGCGACCACGCCGGCGCCAAAACCCATGGATGTCCCAATCGACAACAGGGCCACGCCGACCGTGCCGACCGTTGTCCAGCTGCTGCCCGTCGCTACGGCCACGATGGAACTGATCACAACCGACAGGACCAGAAACGCCGAAGGGCTGAGGAACTGCAGGCCGTAATACACCATCGCCGGGACCACCCCGCTGATCATCCAGGTCCCGATCAACCCGCCGATGATCAGCAAAATCAGAATCGCCTTCAGGCTGGAGGCAATGCTGGCCGTCATGGCGTCGATGCAGATACCGACCGGCGTTCCCAGCCAACGTCCGATCCCGACGGTGACTGCGGCAGCGAACAACAGGGCGATCTGGTTTGACCCATATGTCGCATCTTCACCGAAAAAACGGACATTCAGGGCCAACAGCACCACCAGCACCCCGATCGGTACCAGCGCCGCCCAAAGCGGGATGTTTTTGGGAAAGAGGTGACCGGGCGATGACTCGCCGGAGGTCCTTACAGCATCTGTCAAATCTGTCATATTCGCTCGGCAGGTAAAATCAGACCAGGAATCCAGTCGCAGTATGTCACGGCAGTTGTGATCATTCGCCGGACCAGATTGTGAACGAAATCGGCGGAAGAAGGAACCAGCGGGAATCATTCAGCTACGACTTTTTTGCCCACTGCTGCCTCGATCAAAACCCGACTGGACAGGACAACAGGAATCATCGGTAGACGGAAAAAAATTGCGTGGTGTTAAGGCCAGATCAACCAGTCGGCCCAATAGGCCGAAAGTTTTTCCCGGACCCGTACAGCCCAACTGAATGTCCGGTCTTGGGAACAAAATTTACTGGCCACTGCCCCGGAACGGAGAGCCATGGCCGTTGGCGCGGATCAACTCCTTCGCGAAGCCGGTTTCTTTCCAGAAAAACTTTGGCCTGTTTTTATCTCAGCAGTAAAGCCGGTAATTCCCAGTTCTGCCCGTTTGAACGCGACGTAGCGGCGATGAATCCCCAGCCGCCTGGCTATTTCTGCATCGGGAAACTTCCCCAACATCCCGACTTCCGCTTCACTCCAGATTCGCTGCTTCCTTCCCCGCGACTTTCCGGAAATGGCCATTAGCCGACGTTTGTTGGAGACCGACGTGGGGTTGATTCCGATCCGCCTGGCTATTTCCGCGTCCGGCAAGACTCCCAACCACGCGAGCTGATGTTTGGTCCATCTGTGACGAACTTCTTCCCGGAATTTGCCAAATGGAGGAATCTGCCGTCTGATTCTCTGATTAAAGACCGCAGTATCCGTTATTCCCAGCTTCTTTGCCAATGCAGCATCCGACATTTTGCCCAACAGGGCCACTGCCTCCTTCGTCCAGTGGGCGGCACTGGCCAGCGGCAGCTCGCGGGCTCGACGCAAAGCCGAAATCTGACGGACCGGGACACCGCATCGCCTGGCCAGTTCCCGATCCGCGACTTTCCCCATTTGCCCCGTCAATGCCCTGGAAATTCCTTTGGTGGCCAATTTCTTTCTCTCCGAATGAGTTGCCCGATACGCCATGACCTGGAACATACTATTTATGCGAGACCGCCGTCAAATCCCGACCTTCGGCAGCGCGGCCCGACGACCAGATATCAGGCATCTGACGACTGGTCCCTGACAGCCTCTGCGTGGTAGTTTGGATGCCCCGATGAACCGCACCCCAGATACCGGGAATTGCACGGACGAAAGAAACGGCATTCGACGAACAGGCAACCATGAAATTGAACCAGTGCCTCAACTGGCAGCCACCTGCAGAATGGCAGAAATTTTTGACGCTGGATGTTCACACTTGCGGAGAGCCGTTGCGTATTGTAATTGGAGGGTTCCCCGCCCTGTCTGGCCCGACGATTTTGGCCCAGCGTTCGGATGTCACGGCCAGGCTGGACCATCTGCGAACCGCGTTGATGTGGGAACCCCGCGGTCATTCGGACATGTATGGCTGTTTGATCGTGGCGCCCGAGTCGCCTGATGCCGATTTTGGAATTCTGTTCACTCACAACGAAGGCTACAGTTCCATGTGTGGGCATGGAATCATCGCGGTGACCACAGCCCTGCTGGAAACCGGTGCGATTCCGGCATCCGGTCCGGACTGTGAGCTGAAAATTGATTCGCCGGCCGGAAGAATTACTGCCCATGCGGAAATTCGCAACGGAAAAGTCGCCGGGGTCTCGTTTCAGAACGTCCCCTCCTTTGTCGTCGAGCTCGATGCGGTTGTTGACATTCCGGGGATTGGTTCAGTGGTCTACGATCTGGCCTATGGCGGGGCGTTTTACGCTTACGTCCGGGGCGACCAGTTTGATCCACCCCTGCAATGCCTGGCGAGTGATTTTGCGAGAATGATCGAACTTGGCAAACAGATCAAACAGGAAATCATCGGTTCCAGAAACATCCACCATCCCGTGCATGAAGAGCTGGGCTTTTTGTACGGCGTGATCTTTGTGGCACCGGCCCAGGATCCCGCGCACCACAGCCGGAACTGTTGTGTGTTTGCGGAGGGAGAAGTCGACCGGTCGCCGACGGGAACGGGTGTGTCGGGAAGGGCAGCCATTCACTTTGCCCGGGGCGAGCTGAAGCTGAACGAAAAAATCCGCATCGAGAGCCTGTTGGGAACGTGGATGGATGTGGAAATAGCGAGAGAGACTGCGTTGGGTCCCTATCCGGCGATCGTCCCCCACGTTTCGGGAACGGCCTTTCTCACAGGACGAAGTGAATTCTGGATCGACCCGGCAGATCCGCTGGCGTACGGATTTCTGTTGCGATGAACGCTGGATTGTCTCTTTATTCTTTTCAGTCAGCCCCGAAGGCTGGGGCGGTCAGCAAATTGAATTGGCACACTGTTTATCGACCAGTCGGGCTGTGGACAAATTGGCGATGGTTGCCTTTGAAAACCCCTTAACGACATCGAATTTGCCAGTGGAATATTGGATAATCTCGTCCCATCATGGGTCGCGAGTGGGATGGTGATTTTCACGCGGCGAAAATTGATTTGCGACGGGATCCGGCTTTTTCTGTAATGCCGTGTGCTGCCGGGTCAGGTTGCGACTTGGGTTCGCTTGCATTTGACCGGAAACAGGCCCGAAAAACTGTCTGGCCTGGCTCGCCCGACAGGCATTCCACGTCGCCGCCATGCTGACGTGCGATCGACCAGGCTTTGCACAGCCCGAAGCCAAGGCCCCGACCAGCTTCGCGTCCCGAAAAAAACGGGTCAAAGACATGAGCCTGAATTTCCGGTGCGATTCCCGTTCCCGTGTCGGAAACCTGAATACAGAATCCCTGTTGCGGCGTTTCGTCCACTGTCACCTGGATGTCACCAGGCCCCGCCAGCGCCTCAATCGAATTCTGAACCAGTGCCGCCGCAAGTTCCGCCATCTGAATCCGGTCAACCTGCCACCGCCCCGCCTGGCCCTGGCGCACCAGACTCATGCGAAAGTCACGCTGCGGATACTGCGCGGCGATTTCCGCCAGGACCTCTGCCACAACATCCGCCACGTTGACCCATTCGGGATTCGGTTTTGGCGGATTGGCGAACAGCATCATGTCGGTGATCATGTGATGAGCCCGCATGGATTGCTGATAGATTGTACGCAGACTTTTGAGACGCCTGTCCGAGCCTTCACCCTGCTGCAGCGACTGGGCCCGCATCGCAATATTGGCCAGCGGATTGTTGATCTCATGGCTGGCTCCATAAGCCAACCGGCGCATCGAAGCCATTTTTTCCTCAAACAGCCTCTGGTTGAACTTCTCAGCCAACATCCTGCCGGAATGAATCAGTTGAACCCAACCCAGCAAATCTGCCGGACCGATTTCGCCCCAACACAGAAATCTGCCGGAAGAGTGTTTCCAGCGACGGGAATCGGCCTGACGAACCAGATTTTCGAAAAACCCATCGCCCATCCACTGATCCACGAACCTTCGTCGCTGTTTTTTTTCCAGTGAAGGGCACGCGGCATGCAACGCCCGGCGGTACATCTTCCGCCAGTATGAAACGCGGCGCAGCTGCTTTCCCGATGGACTTGCATACCGGTACTTCAGTCGCATCAAAGCCTTCTGGCCGGATTGCGCGACGGCACCATCCTCCTGAACCTGCGCTGCCAGAACGCTCTCGGCCACCGCCGGCGTCGCCGCCCACGAGACCAATTCGGAAAGCCCCGGCGGTTGGGCATGCTCGCTGGAATAGAGCTGGAGCGCTGCGACCATCAGTGCCGGGCGGTGCAAAAATGCATCTTCCGTCAGCGCCGCAGGTTCCCGCCCCGTTTCGGCAATTCCAGAAACTAGAGAGGCCCACGCCATCCAGTCACCCGCGGGCAACTGTACGCCTGACCCATTCGCCAGCTTGATCTGAAAAAACAACGTCACCAGCCCCTCGGGTATCGTACGTCTCAATCCGATGCAGGTTTGCTACTGGCACCGGCCAGACAGGTGCGGCTGCATCACCTGAAAAATCCCCCGCCACCTGAAAAAAACAGGCGATTACAGATTGCTGTAACC
>JBGSVU010000030.1:0-9073 GCA_041752775.1 Pirellulaceae bacterium
CGGGTCCCGCGAGGTTTCCGAAAGGGCCTCTACGTGTGTAGTCAGTGGTTTGTTTCTCGTTCCCCCAGTCGCCAACTGACATGGCTAAAAGAAGAACCAGACGAGAACTTTTTTAGTCGCAACCGTGCCCGTCATGAGTCGCGACGATCCGGATTTGGTGACGGACTTTTGGGGCTCTCCGGCTAAACCCCGCAATCCGGGCTACCGTTTAATTAGGCAGCCAGAGCCAAGTTGTTGTTGGCAAATAAAGTTTTGATCAGCTTTTAACGTGGCCTTCTGATCAACCACGACACGCCACCATTTCTTCCAGCAACCGGTCGAATCCAATTCGCCCCCGTTTCAAAAAGAAACACCTGAACCCATTCTAGGCGCGGCTGCAGAAAAAAGCCAGCGCCGCACACTTTCCTGCTACTTCCTGCTGCACTTCAGGACGCCGTCCCGAAAATGCCGCAGACCACACCCGGTCACGGCGCCTGGCCAGTGGCCCACCAACCAGCCCGGTCCAAGCCCGCAGTCCCGGGCAATTTCCCGTATCCACTCAGGCCAAGCGGTACTGAATGCTGAAACCAGGCTGGTCGCATGTCACTCCCCAAATCCGGACGAAGCGTCGATAATCGGTCAGAAGCCTGTATCCTGGTCAAATTTCCGTCTGCTGGTTGCTGCCCATGGCGATTTCGATTTCTGTTTCACCCCACGGACGGATTCACTGTGAAAATTCATTCGCGGGCAGCGAAGAGTCGGACAGCGGTTTTGAAGCTGGCCAGATTCCGGTCGAAGCGGATATCGCCGAAATGCTGTTGGCGGAATTTGCCCGTTCGACGGCCGACGGGTTGCTGTTGCTGGCCACGCCCCGGATGGCTGTGCCGCTGCCGCTGGAGTTCGTCTTTTGGCGCGACTGGGTGCGGCGGTTTCTGAAAGCCTTATCCCAACTGGATGAACAGCAAACTGCCAAACTGGAAAATTCGGCAAAAACCGGAACAGCGCGAATCGGGATGGCAGTCGCCTCCGGGAGTGCACGCAAGACCACTGGAGAGTTGCCCGTTCCCTGTCCTGACGATCTGGCCCTGGCGGTGCTGGTTTCTGAAGCACCGCCCATGAGGGGTCTGGAATATCTGACGCCCGACTGTTTGAAGCAAAGTTGGCACGAACTTGTGGACTGCTGTCTGCGCCGATTGCACGAATCGGGTGAAGATGTTGCAGGTCTGCTGCGGACACTTAACCCGGAAGCCCACACGCTGGGTCGGGTCACGTTTCATCTGGCCGAGAACAGGCGGGACCCGAACAACCCTTTTGCTTTTCTGGCCACGTATGCCAGCCGGCTTTCGGCCAAAGCCCAGGTCCAGCACTTGCCGCTGGCCGAAGCGTTGCGGCAATATGCCGGAGCCCGCGACCAAAGCAAATTGGCCGAACTGCTGGCCCCGGTTCGTCAGGCTGCCAGCCAGTCCCCTGTAGTCAGTGAGTTGTTGAGTTCGCGGGCCCTGTTTTCCCCCCAGGCATGGTCGATTAGCGAGGCTTTCCGTTTTCTCCGCGAGACGCCCACGATGGAGCAGGCTGGGCTGGTTGTCCGCGTTCCCGACTGGTGGCGAACCCGGCGAGCCTCACGGCCCCAGGTTCAAATTCGCATCGGCGAAAAAACCAGCAGCCTGGTTGGCACAGAGGCGTTGCTTGATTTCCGTGCGACCCTGGCTTTGGACGGTGTCCCGCTGACGGACAGCGAGCGTGAGCACCTGCTGTCGACGACTGAGGGGTTGACACTCCTGCGCGGAAAGTGGGTCGAAGTCGACCCGAAGAAACTGGGCGACGCGCTTCAGCACTGGAAGCAGCTGGAACAGGAACGGACTGCTGGAATCAGTTTTCTGGAAGGGATGCGAATGCTTTCCGGCGTTGGGATCGATGCTCGCAACGACGACCCGGACGACGCCACCCACGGATGGTCGCGTGTGGTGGCCGGCGAATGGCTGGCAGAAATTTTGCGACAGGTCCGCGACCCGGCCGGCATCATCGGATGCGATCCCGGTGCGCGGTTGAATGCCGAACTGCGTCCGTATCAGGCGGACGGCGTTCGCTGGTTGTGGTTCATGACTCGCCTGGGACTGGGAGCCTGTCTGGCTGACGACATGGGTCTGGGAAAAACCATTCAGATCATCGATTTGTTTTTGCAGCTGAAGGAGGGACCGGACGATTCCCGGAACAGAAAAAGCCGGCGAACTTCTGCCAACGATTCCGGGAAAAAATTTCTGTGTATCGTTCCCGCTTCGCTGGTGGGCAACTGGAAACAGGAACTTGAACGGTTCGCGCCACAACTGAGGTTTTTGTGCGCTCATCGTTCGGAGTGCGACGCGGAGACCTTGACCCGGTTGAACAGCGATCCATTGGGAACACTGGAAAACATCGACCTGGTGGTGACGACTTATACGATGCTGCGCCGTGTCAGGTGGCCAACAGAACTGGTATGGAGGCTGATCGTGCTGGACGAGGCCCAGGCGATCAAGAATCCGGGATCGGCCCAGTCCAGATCCGTTCGCAAACTGCAATCGTCCGGGCGCATTGCCCTGACGGGGACACCGGTCGAGAACCGTCTGGGTGACCTGTGGTCCCTGTTCGATTTCTGCTGCCCAGGTCTGCTGGGAACAGTCAGGCAGTTTCGCGAATTTGTCAAACAGTCTGGTGCATCGCAGAACCTGCGATCGTACTCGGCCCTGCGAAAACTCGTTCAGCCTTATATCCTGCGGAGGATGAAGACTGACCGGTCCATCATCAAGGATCTGCCTGACAAGACCGAACTGCGCGTCGAGTGCGGATTGTCGAGGAAACAGGCGGCACTTTACGAACAGGTCGTCAAAGGGGTTGCCGGGCAGATCAGGGAAACCGCAGGAGTTCAGCGGCAGGGACTGGTGCTGTCCATGTTGATGCGGCTGAAGCAGTTGTGCAATCACCCGGATCAGTATTTGAACCAGCCGGACTTCCGGCCGGAAGAGAGCGGAAAATTCCTGGTGCTGCGCGAGCTGGTTTTGCCGATTGCAGAACGACAGGAAAAAGTCCTTGTTTTCACCCAGTTCCAGTCGATGTGTGAGCCGCTTTCCGGCTACCTTGAGAAACTGTTTGGCCGCGAAGGTGTCGTGCTGCACGGTGGTGTTCCGGTCGCGAAGCGAAAAAAAATTGTCCAGCAATTTCAGGAACAGGACCACATTCCATTTTTTGTGCTTTCCGTCAAAGCCGGCGGAACGGGGCTGAACCTGACGGCTGCCTCGCACGTGATTCATTTTGATCGCTGGTGGAATCCGGCTGTGGAGAACCAGGCGACCGACCGGGCTTTTCGCATTGGTCAAAAAAGGAATGTTCTGGTTCACAAATTTGTCTGCAAAGGAACGCTGGAGGAACGGATTGACCAGATGATCCGGGAAAAATCCGAAATGGCCGATTCGATATTGGGCAGTGGAGGTGAGAAACTGCTGACGCAAATGAGCGACGAGGAACTTATGCGATTTGTAGCCCTCGATGTAACCCGCGCATCGGCAGACTAATCGGCAGAACAGAAACCACTGCAGCCCGGTGCTCAGACTGGCCCGCTGGAACTTCGCCGAACAACCGGGCCCAACCACCGGGGACCTCAGCCAAAAACCGGCTGAACACAGGAGCATTCCCAGCACGCGGCAAAAACGCCAACGTCCCGCCAGCGAAAAACTGCCGGGCCGGTGCACCAGATTACTGCCAGCCGACCGCAGCCTGGCCGAAAAACTGCCGTTGCCTGACTGGTCGAAGTTGCCAGATAATGACCGGCGCAATGGATTCAGCGTTTTGACGGTTTTTTCACGGCAGTCTGACAGGGAGTTGAAAATCATGGGATGGCGCCAATACGACAGATTTCGCGGCGGTTACGGAATGCGTTGGGCACCCTATGTTTCCGTTGGTGCCAAGAAAGCCAAGGCTGTCAAACACGCCGCAAAAATTGCCAAAAAACAGAAGCGGGAGCCGTCGCCCGTCGTGGCCTCGGGCCGAAAAATGGCCAAGTCTTTCTGGGGACTCGCCTGGTGCGACAATCTTGAAGCCTACCAGGACTACGCCAACCGTTTGCCGCGCGGAGCCACTTATCTGCGCAACGGCTCGGTCGTCGATCTGGTCATCCAGCCCAAACGCGTTGACGCCATAGTCGCCGGTTCAACTCCTTACACGATCTCCATTGACATCCAGCCCCTCAAACCGGCCCGCTGGAAAGCGATTCGGCAGGATTGTTCGGCCTCCATCGATTCGCTGCTCGATTTGCTCTCTGGAAAAATTTCTGATGGAGTCATGAAACGTCTCACCGATCCGAAGAATGGCCTGTTCCCGGCGCCGTCCGAAATCAGAATGCGCTGCAGTTGTCCCGATGGCTCGTCCTGTTGCAAACACCTGGCCGCAGTCATGTACGGCATCGGATCACGGCTGGACAACCAGCCCGAACTGTTGTTCGTCCTTCGTGGAGTGGACCACAACGAACTGGTTTCGCAGGCAATCGCTTCGGGCAATCTCGAACGGGAGTTGTCCGGCACCTCGTCGAATGGGCTGAACAATAACGATCTCGAATCGATCTTCGGAATTCAGCTGGATTCGGCAGCAGCACCGCGAAAGAGCTCGAGGCCGAAAAAGTCCGCGAGCCCGTCACCAAAGAAAAAAGCCAAAACCGCGGTCGTGGCGAGTGCCACAAGAAAATCAGCGAAAAAGAAACCTGCAGTCGCTCTGCCGGGGGCTGACGGCACAAAAGAATCCAAAACTAAAACTGCGACTCCGCGCAGAAAAGCTGCCGCCGCCCAAAGAACAGTCCGAAAAAAGAAATGACCTGACAAAGCTGGTATCTCCGGGCCCCAGTCCCACCCCAAAAAAAGTCATGCCCACGATCCAACACGTTTGCGACTACCTGGAACAACAGATGCCAACAGGGTTGGCGGAGAATTGGGACAATGTTGGATTGTTATTGGGCGATCGCGGCGCCAGCGTCTCCCGCGTCATGACTTGCCTGACTCTGACACCCGATTCGGTCGCGGAAGCGGTTGGGCGCGGTGCCGGAATGGTTGTCACCCATCATCCGCTGCCATTTCGTCCGCTCAACAGCATCACAACCGACTCGGTTCCGGGCAAGATGATCTGGCAGCTGGCCGGCAGTGGCATCGCGGTTTACAGTCCGCACACCGCTTTCGATTCGGCCGCTGCAGGCATCAATCAACGACTGGCCCGGCGACTGAATCTCGATGAAATCCACCCGCTGGTCGCTTCGCAGGTCGCGGGCCATCCAGGTTCCGGCCGGATGGGTCGCCTGTCTCCGGCGATCCCTGCCGAATCGGTGGCCGCGCTGCTGAAACAGCAACTGGGATGCCCGCGCGTCCAGTACGCCGGTCCTGCCGGACACCGTGCACAGACTGTCGGCATCGCCTGTGGCAGCGGCGGTTCGTTTCTGGACGCGGCGATTCGGGCCGGCTGTGACACGTTCGTTACCGGCGAAGCGAATTTTCATGCCTGTCTGGAAGCCCACGCGAGCAAGATCGGTCTGTTTCTGGTCGGGCACTATTTCAGCGAACGGTTCGCCGTGGAAGAACTGGCAATCGAACTGGCAGAAAAATTTCCCGACTGTGAAATCTGGGCGAGCAGGGTGGAAAACAACCCGCTGCTGGTTTTTTAACAACCTGCCGCCCCAACGCTGCACCTCCCGACCCGTTCAGAAACCGGGGAACCGAGGGAACCCGACGGACATGGATGTCCATCGTACGGGGGACGTCTCAACTGCCGATCGCCATGCCTGCAAAAGCCTGCCTGCAAAAGGCTGTGATCAGGCTGGACGCCGGAGGCCTTACTCCTGTTGCCCGGTGGTTCGAAAGGCGATCAGGCCCTTGACCGTTCGGCCGTAAAACGTATTTTCCGAAATGGCGGGAGTTGCCATGGTCGTCGCGCCCATCGGGTTGGCTGATTCCTGGACGAATTCGGCGCCGGCGCGAACGACGTAAACGATTCCGTCTTCGGCTGTGAAATAGAGATATCCGTCGGCCGCTACTGGCGAAGCCGTAAAAGCCATCGTGCCGGTGCCGCTGATCCGTTTTTTGTAGACTTCGGTTCCACTGACGGCCTCATAACAGGTCAGAATCCCACTGTTGGAACAAACGTAGAGGTAATCGCCATAGGCCAGCGGAGTTTGCATGTAGGGACCACCGCGCAATACGCTCCAGGCGATTTGCGGGTCGGTCTCGGGCAGCCGGGTTCCGTCCTCGCGAGCAGAATCCGGTATCCCGATTTCACCCCGGGCCGTGGGGCGAATGGCAAGGATGGGCTGGACAGGTGAGTATCCACTGCAGACAAAAATCAGGTCGTGCGCGACAATCGGAGTCGGCGCCACGATTTCGGAGTGACCGGGGATCGACCACAGCAACTGGCCGTCGCGGGCATCGTAGCCGCGGGCGGCCCGTGTGCCGTGCGTGATCAACATCGGCAGGTCGCCGAACTGGTGCACCACGGGCGTGGGCCACGTGGGAATCTCGGCGCGATCCGTTCGCCAGACTTCATCGCCCGTCCGGATGTCAAAGGAGGCCACGAAGGACCCCTTCTGGATGTCACACTGCACAATGACCCGGTCCTGGAACACGATCGGTGAACTGCCGAATCCCCACTGATACCCGGGATCGAGAAACCACCCACTGTCGAGCAGGCCGAGATCTTTTTTCCAGACCAGAGTCCCGTTCATGTCGTAACAGTAAAGACCTTCGGAACCAAAAAAAGCGATCAGGAATTCGCCGTTGGTCGCGACCGTGGGATTCGCGTGCGAAGATTTCGAATGCCGCCTGACCGCCGGTTTGCCGCTGCAGGCCACCTGCTGCCAAACCATGTCGCCACTGTTTTTGTCCAGGCAACAGAGCACAAAATCATACTCGCTGTCGTCTTCCACCGAATCCACATCGCCATACAGTCCGATTCGCACTTCGGTGTCGGCATCAGCGCTGACGGCCGAGGTCACATAGATCCGGTCACCCCAGACCGTGGGGCAGGAGAATCCCAGTCCGGGAATTGGCGTTTGCCACAACACGTTCTGGTTTTCATCCGCGTTCCAGTGCACTGGCGGGTGCTGGCCATCGGCGATTCCGCGCGACCCGGTGCCGCGAAAACCTGGCCAGTTGGCAGACGAGACAGCGAGGTCGGCCGGTGATGGGGTGAAGGGAGCGGGCGGAACAGATTCGTTCTTCGATTCGGGGGATGTTTCAGCCACCGCCGGAGCCGGTTTTTCGGTGGCGCCAGATGCTGGTACCGCCGGTTCGGCCGCAACCGGCGTCAGTTCCGTTTCCTGACCTGAAACCAGGTATTTCAGCCCGGTGACTTTGCCGTCATCCAAAGCAAACACGAGTCTCGCGCCTCCACCCCAGAACTCGGACTCGACCAGCGGAACCAGTTTGACTGAGTAGTCGGTCCCGGGAAAAAGCACGAGCCGATCTTCTTCGATCCCCAGCGTCACCTGCATGTTTCCGGAACTGCCCGCGAACTGCCCGGCGAATAACTCCATCTGTTCCGGCGTTGGCGCATAAACAGGCAATTCCTCCAGGGCCAATGATTCAAACAGTTTCTGAAAGTCCGTCTCCCCGCCGGATTCGGCAATGCGTTTGACGAGCGCCAGCGTTTTGCCGGAAACTTTGCCAGAATCGATCGCGGCCCGGGCGAGCCCGGTTTGCCATTCGTTGACGGCACTGAACAGCAAGTCATCGGCACCGGTCGCGCCATTTTTCAGCAACTCGGTAATGATCGCGTGGTGTTCGCCGGAAGTGGCCCAGCTGAGCGGATTGGCCTTGTAGAATTTGTCTTTGACATTCGGATCGGCGCCGCGTTCCAGCAACAGGCGAACCACTTCCAGGTGCCCCCGGTCACAGGCGAAACAGAGTGCCGTGGAATCATAGGGAGTCCGGGCATCGACAGGTGTCCCGCTGTCCAGGGATTTTCGGACTTGTTCGAGGTCGCCGGTTCGGGCGGCCTGCCAAAGCATTTCGGCCGCGTCATTCTGATTCCGTGGCGTGTTGTCGGCTGCCACGTCCTGCCACACCGCTGCAAACAACCCATCCGGCTGCGGGATGCCGACCATCCACGCTGCGAGCAGAAACCAAACCAGAAATGATCGACAACAGAAATTCATCAGGCGGGACTCCAGCCGGGAAAAAGGATCGCGTTCGGGGAACACGATTTTATCCGGAAAATTGTACCCGTGCGGTTCGAGTGTCCGAAAAAAATTCACGTCGTCCGCCGGCAAGGTCGGTTGCTCCCGCACTGGAGCCCAGCAACCCGGTAACTTACATTGAACACGGAAGCGAGTCGTTGGTGCCGATTCGCCGTCGCGTCAAACACCCGAGGCATTTTCGGTGGACAGTGAAACAGGGAATCAGAATGGTGAATCCGGTGGTGCGATGGTCGCGGCACGGGGATGGTCGGAGGACTGGCTGGCGATTGCGGCGGGATGGATTCTGCTGATCTTGAGTTTTGCAGCTGTCTCGCCAGAAACCAAAATCGGGTCCGATGGTCAGGAGGTTGCTGAAAACAGGATTGGCGACTGGTTTGGTACCACGGGCAGTTGGTTCAATTCACCGCTGGAGGCGTTAAAAGGGAAAGACGGGGCCTGGTTGTGGCCAGGGTTACTGGGGTCCGCCGTGGCGGGTCTGTTGTTGTTTGGTGCGGCGACGAAGCTGAATGGGGTGTCGTTTCGCCGGTTCGCGCCGGCGTTCGCGGCGCTGTTTCTGCTGGCACTGCTGGCGTATCTGCTGGCGGGCCACAAGGTAATCAAGGCCTGGAATCTGGAATATGCGCTGTGGGCCATCCTGACAGGACTGTTGATCAGCAACACCGCTGGAACGCCTCGGTGGATCCGTCCGGCGTTGCGGACGGAACTGTACATCAAGACGGGCCTGGTGTTGCTGGGAGCCGAGGTACTGCTGGACCGCCTGCTGGCGCTCGGATTGCCCGGAATTTTTGTGGCCTGGGTCGTGACGCCGGTCGTGCTGGTATCCACCTACTGGTTCGGACAGAGGATTCTGAAAATCGGTTCCCCGTCACTGAACATGGTGATCAGCGCGGACAT
>JBGSVU010000031.1:0-2683 GCA_041752775.1 Pirellulaceae bacterium
GACCACGCCCGTCACATTGCGGATCAGAAAATCGCCGTACCCAAACCGGTCCCGGTATTCGCTGGTGGCGATTCCCAGCATCAGGCCCCGGTTGAACAGTTCCTGTTCCTGGGTGGGCAATCGATGGAAAATATCCTCGAGTTGACGCATCGCAGGCAGACCGCCCAGCGTCCGGATCACGTTGCGCTCGGCAGCCGTGACCACCATCGTTTCACCGATCGGACGTCCCCCCTGGCTGACGACCACCGCATGGGGAATGTTGCCCGTCATTCTGGCGACGGCGCAACCGGAATCGAAACACCGGTCGTTGACCAGAACCAGATTCTGGCCGGGCGAATGGCCCGCGCTCAACATCCCACCCACCATCGCCAGGCCGGGAGCCTGTTGCTGGGCAAATCCGATAAACAAGTCCACCGGAAACGAAAACGGCTCGGCCAGCACCACCATCAATCCGGACTTATCGACCGGTTCCGGTGAATCCGCCTGCCCCCACGGTCCTCCGGAAAAATAGCCTCCATCGGACGACCGGGAGTATTGCAGATGACTGGCCTGGATCACGCCTTCCGGAAACTTGCCACCCCACAAAACAACTCCAGGCTGGGCTTCGAATTCACGGGTTCCCTCGATCAGGGCCACCGCTGTCCCGCCAATCAACTGGCAGCGCCCCTGCCAAATCCCAAACAGACTTTCCAGCGGTTTGGGCAGCGTTTCCAGCTCGTATCCCGAGACCAGCGCGACGACCAGGTCGGCATCCGGAATCCGGCGATACAATTCCGCCGCCGCAGTCTGGATTGCCACCTCTGCGTTACTCAAACCGGACCAGGATGTTGCGATCAAAGGTAGTCTTCCCGTTCAAAGCCTGTTTCTGCTGCTCAAAAATTTTCAATTTGCCAGTCCCACGCTTCCGTCGGGTTCATCCCGGCGGAGCGAACAACTGGCAGCCACCATCCCGTGCACACATCAAACCAGTCCTCCGTGTTCTTACGCATCCCACGCTTCCGCCGGGTTCATCCCGGCGGAGCGAACAACTGGCGGGCTCAATCGCGCAGCAGGACAATGGCCACAACGTGTCCGTTTTCGGAAAGCGACAGTTTCAGCACCGCGTCCCCAGCGTTATGAGCGGCGCGCTGCAGCAAATTCAGCCCCATATTTGCCGCCCAGTCGCCGGCATTCCGGGTGGGCGGAACCGTTTGTTCCTGCAAAGCGAGCACGCCGCCGAGAATCTCCAGGGCAGCGGTCCCGGCCCCGGTGTTGCCAAAAAACGACTTCAGGGCGACTACCGGCGCATCGGGTGCGATTCTTCCAATCGCAACCGCTTCGGCTGCATCATCCAGCACTTTTCCCGATGCACTTGCGTTGACATGTTGCAAACGACTGGATTCCACACCGGCGCGGAACATAGCCTGGTTGGCAGTGTCCACAATACTGTCGACCAGCGCATCCGGGTCCTGCCACCGGGGACAATACGCTCTGGCCCACCCGGCGATTCGCCCCAGCGAATGTCCACCCCGGGATTCCATCGACTGCCGCGTTTCCAGCAGGACGGCCGCGGCCCCTTCTCCACAGACGAATCCGTTTCGTTGCGGATGGAACGGCCGGCTGGCCGTCTCCGGGGTGGTGAACCCCGTCGTGAGTCCGGAGGTCAGACGTCCGGCCTGGCAATTCAGCTGGACGCGCGAGCCCGTTCCACCGGCCATCGCGGCATCGGCCCAGCCCCGGTCGAGCAGCGTTGCGGCCTCGATCATCGCCAGTGCGGATGAAGCGTCTCCCTGGCAAATCGTGTTATTGGGCCCGGTAGCGTTGATCGCAATACTGATGTGGCTGGCGACCATGTTGGGCAGATACTTAAGCATCCAGAGCGGCTGGATTTGTTTCATTGACAACTCGCCCCAGAGGGCAAAATCAAACTGCCCCTCATGGGTACAGGCCGCCACCGCGCTGACGACTTCTTCCGGTTCGGCCTGGAATGTCTCGGCGCCCCAGATGACCGAGAAGCGTTCCATGTCGAACTGTTCCGGACTGATCCCGGAACTGTCAAAGGCCATCATGGCGACAGCGTGACCGAACTGGATTTCCTGGCACATGACTTTGATCGCCTTGCGCGGCTTGATAAACTGCCGCCCGTCGAAGTCCCGAATCATTCCGGCGATGGCAACAGGAGAGTTTCCGTTTTCGAAACCTTTCCGCCAGGAAATGCCGTTTCGCCCGCTGCGCAGCCCACTCCAGAACTCAGTGATCCCGATTCCAATCGGCGAAACCACTCCAGCAGCTGTAATCAGAATGTCGTTCGGATGGGCCATAAAAAAAGCTGCCGGATACCATGGCAAGGGACGGCAATTCCGGAAAAACTGCCTGTTTCGGGTTGTCAGGATTCGTCAACGGTTGAAGGGGCCTGCCGCGGACCGGCATTTTCAAGCGGCCGGATCTGTGGAATTCCGTTGGCATCTGACTGCAGGGGAGGAATGTCATAAGCCCGGGATTTCTCGTCCACAAAGATCTCATCCATCTCAACTTCGTCAACATCCTGGCGGAGCAAAAGATAAATCCCTGCCGCCATGCACCAGAACAGCGCGTACAAAAACGCAACCGCCAGCGTGGAAATAAACCCGTTCCAGAACCGAACCACGCGGCTGCCAGCCCACAACATGCCTGACTGGTCACTGGTGCTGCTTGCGGCCGCAGC
>JBGSVU010000032.1:0-6957 GCA_041752775.1 Pirellulaceae bacterium
CAGGTTGCCGCAAAGGCCACGTTTTTTTCCGGGCTCAATTCATCGAACAGGGCAAATGACTGGAACACCACGCCCGCCATTCCGGGCTGGGCGATTTGCTCGCCAATTTCGACGGTACCGGACATCCGGATTCCGTCGGAACGCTGGCGAATCAGTCCCGCAATGATTTTCAGGAGGATGCTCTTGCCGACACCGCTCGGACCGACAATCACGGACAGTTTTCCTGCCGGAAAAACGGCATTCTGTTCGTGCAACAGTTCGCGAGACCCGGCGGTAACGGTCAAGTCGCGAATCCGGATCGGTTTTCCCGGTGTCACCGCTGGTCCGGCGGACTCGCTGTTGGGACGATTGGCCGGGCCCGTTGGGGATTGGCTGTCCGCAGGTTCTCCGTTCAATTGCGTGGCCTCGCAGGAACATGAAAAGGGCTGTCCACCACATGAGCTGAGGGTCGCACGATCCAGCGTCCATCAGCCGTTTTTTCAGCTGTTCCCTCTGTCGTGGAGACGCTCAACCAGCGTTCGTCCTTGAACAGGACCTTGTTCCGCAGAACGGTGGAGAACTCGGGTGTGATTCGCGTTCGTGGATTCCCGAACATCGCTTCGCCAATTTCTGTAATCGAGGGCTCCAGATTCCGGTTCAGGTCATCGAGCGCGGCTTTGGCCTGGGGAGATTCCCAAACGCCCTGCCATGCCGAACGGAGGCGATCGTTGTCGGTTAACACTTCCTGGATCACATCGATGACGATGGCCTGCAGCCCCTTGTCCTGGGCGAGGGTGGTCATGATTTCAGTAGCGGTTTCGCGGACGCGGGGGTTTTCCGCCAGTCGTGCAAAAATCTTCCGCTGCGTTTCCAGTATTTTTGGCAGCCAGACCGCAAACAGCGGCGCTATTTCCTCGTCGATCAGCCGCTGGAATTCCCGCCTGGTCAAATCGCGCTGGGGTAGCGGCGAGATGTCATAAAGATAGCGCCAGCTGAGCCGCCAGACCGACGCATGCTGCCAGATCTGCTGTCCCATTTCAGTCGCAACCGGCAGGCCTTCTTCTTCGATGATCGGCCAGATTTCCTCGCGAAAGAGCGGCACCAGTTTCTCCTGAACCAGTTCCACCTGATAACGCCCTGCCAGTTGGCGGATCTGTTCTTCGCGGGCAATAATCGCGGCGCGGAGATCTTCCCGCAGGACTTCTCCCGACTGACGCAGACTTTCCATCAGCAACGGTTGCAGTTCGGTCACGAATTTCTGCTGGTTCTGTTCGACGGCCCGAATGATGATTGCGGCAATTTCCTGCCGTTTGGCCGGAGGCAACATGGTTTTGACCACCCACGCCATCGACTTGGGCGTTCGATGAAAGGAAAACTCCAGCCTGTCCAGTTCCTCTTCGCCGGTCGCGCCGCGCCATCCGCCATTCAGTTCGGCAATGATCCGGTCGGCTTCCACCAGTTCGCCTGCGTGAAATTTCCGTTTTTGAGGATCAACAATACCCGTGATCCGGCCAATGATGGCTCCCTGCCCCCCTCCCGCAACAAAGATGGGATCTCCTATGGCGATGATCTGGGGAGGATCGAGAAAAAGCGGTACTGTTTGCCGCGCATGCGTTGCATATTGCAGCAACATGCCGGATGGCGACAACTCCGGATCAGGAGTCGACACCAGCCAGCGAAAGAGCAGAAGAAAAACTGCGGTCCAAACCACCGCACCCACGGCAACTCGCATTGCACCTCTCAAAACAACTCAGGCAGAACAACTCAGGACTGTTTTCGAAAAGAACCCCGGTACAGTATTCCATGCGAATCGGTCTTCGGGATTTTCTGGTCGGGAAACCGCTGGGAAATTATACCCCTGGTGGGACCGGAATGTTTTGCCGAAACAGGAGTCCCAACCGGTTCCCAGGCCGCGATTTCGGGCCGGGAGCCTACCGATCGCTGATGTTGCCGGATTTTTTTCCGGCCGTCGCCGATTCAGGCAGGTTTTCGTTCTGTCGACTGGTCGCTGTCAAATCCATTGCCGACGAGTGATCGTGAATAATTCGCCAGCCCGGATCCAGTTTTTTCAGAATCAGTGTAAAGTTACCCCTGGACCGATTTGCCTCCTCCTGTTGGCTGGCCGCCTGGCCGGCGCCAGAATTCTGCAGCGGTTTTTCCAGGTGGTAGTTGCCCAACAGCATCGCCACGTCGCCAGCCAGAAAACGGATCTCTTCGATGCCAAAGGACAGTTGCCCCATCGAATCGACCGGGTAATTTTGCTGGTAACGTTTGAGAGCGTTGTCCCAGCCGCGAACCAGACGGCCGCCGGACGAAAAAGTCATTTCGTCACTGTTCCAGTAGGTTGCCATGAATCCCGGAATGTCACCCGCGTTCCAGCAGGCGGCCTGTTTGTCGAGGATTCCCTGCAGCTCAAGGCGATCGGCAGCGCGATCTTCATGGGGCAGAGATGTGGACTGTTGCGCTCCTGCAGGCTGCAGAGCCGCATTGCTGAGTAGGTCGGGAGCAAATCCTGCGACGCCAGCAGGCCCAGGCTCCGAAATCCGGTTGACCGCCCAAATGGAAGCAACGACCAGAAGCATGGTCAGTCCCCACGAATATACGGGACAACAACGCATCGCTCCACCACAAAAATTCCAGCCAGGCATCGTTCGGGTTCCTTCAGGTAAAGTGCCGGACGCGAAAAATCCGGAATCGTCGATAACAGAAATCGACCCGGTCAGGCATCCTGCATGGACGGGACTGGAAACCATGTCCACTCCACGATGATCCATGGACTGACGCGGCACTTCTTACCGGTCGGAAGCTTCGTTTCCCGCCACGGAGACAATCGCTGGCAATGTAATGCTCGGCTGTGCAACCAGATCGGTGACGAATTTCAATTCCGCTTCGCAGTTGCTGACATCGGCAGGTGCGTCGAACACAATTTCGATGAAATGGACTGACTTTCGCTGGGTGTTGTCGGCCTGAACAGAAAACGCACTGTTTTCACAGGTCACGTCCAGCAGTTGAAAAGGCTGGTCCGCTTTTAGAACGATTTTCTTTGAAACTTTCTCACCCGCGCTGAGTCCCGAAAAAGTCAGAACCGGTGGGCTGACTTCCAGCGGAGAGGTGACCTTGCCGGTAAACTGGACCGGGATGCGAATCTCCTGCTGTTTTCCGTTGACCCGGTCCAGGGCAATCGCATTCAGTTCGCCCTGAACGAATCCCGCCGGCACGTCGTCCTTCAGCCAGGCCTGGACCTGGTAACTGACTCCGGCTCCATTCCGCTGCGTTTCACTAATCGTAACGCCGATATGGGGGAATGTGCTGCGAACATCGCTCAGGACAAACGCCGCATTGTTACGCCGGGTCACGGTCACCGTCATTTTTGGCAGATTGCCTGGGGCGACCGTCCCGAAATCGATCTTGGCGGGATAAACCTGCACATCGGAAAGGATGGTTCCCTGGATCGCCAGTTTGACTTCGCCACGGTACGGCCGGCCAAACCCGACTGTCAGAGTGGCTTCGCGTTTTCCGTTGAAACCGACGGTGTCAAAAGTCGCCGTCAGTTTGGCCTTTTCCCACGTCTTCAGAATACGTTTGTCGATTTCCACTTTGGTGCACCCGCAACTGCTGCGGACGTATTCAATCACCATCTCTTCTTCGTAACAGTTTTCGATTTCAAAAACATGCTGCGGCATCAGGCCCTTCGCCACCGAGCCAAAATCATGGCTGGTTTCGGAAAACATTTTTCGGGCCCATTCCTGGGCCATCAGATTGCCCGTCCCTCCGATAGCAATCAAAACTGTCGAGATTAAAACGGGCAGCAGTTTCCGTCGAATCATGGTGACAATGGCAAGTCTGGTATCCGGGTGACTGGAATATGAACGCCGTTTCAGTTTAACTGCTTCGCCCCGGTCGTGGCCAGTCCGCTGAATGAAATTCGCAGGACAGGCATTCTGCCTGTCAATGAAACATGAAAGACCTGTCAGGCAGGATGTCTGACCTACGAAACTGGTCGAGACCACGGCGGGAACCTTCCGGTCCTCTCCGATTGTGCCGGTCCGGTTTCGCGTGCTGTCAACGGCTGACAACCAGGACGGGCAGAAAATACTGCGTGAACTACCCATTTTTCCATGCGTTTGGCAAAGATTCCGCCGTGCGTTTGAAACAGAATAAGTAATCCGAGTCAGCCCGGGAGCTGCCAGAACGTGGCCGCGACAGTTTTTGCCACCTCACCTGGAAGCCGTTTCGTGGACTATAAAGACCCGACGACCTTGAAATTTTTCAAAAATAGCGGACCAGAAAACGGTCCTGCGACTGTGCACTGAAACCCAGGAAGGCTGTGAACTCAATGACGACCGATTCCCACCGTCCTGAACCGAACCCACCGGCTGGAAGCTCTTTTCCGTTCAGCCGCCACGAAATCGAGTTGCGTGTGCGATACCAGGAGACTGACGGGCAAGGCCGTTTGCACCACGCCAATTTCGTCAATTATTTCGAAGTCGGGAGGGTGGAGATGCTGCGGGCGGCAGGTTGCAGTTACCGGGATCTGGAGGCCAGCGGCGTGATGCTGGTGGTGGTCGAATTGGGTGTCAACTACGTCGCAGCGGCCCGATACGACGATCTGGTCACGATTCGCACGGCGGTCGTCTGGGCCAGAGGCGTGCGGATTCGCCACGAATACGAAATTCTGCGCGGCGACGAGTTGTTGGCGACCGGCCATACCGTAGTGGCGGCAGTGAACCCCGAAGGTCGCGTCGTGCGTCTGCCGAAATGGCTGCGCGTTGGCACGGCGCCGCAAGCCGATCCGGGTGCGAATGGCAATGCCTGATTCCGGCCGGTCTCTTCCGGAAAACTGGCGCGCGGGGGCCAACTTCCGTGAGCGGTATCAGAAGCCTGTCACCAAGGTGTCACCCCGTTTTGGGACAGGTGTCAAGTCAGGCAATTGGTAGCGAATTTGCTGCCGGGCGATGCGGTATTCCCGGCTTTTTCGTCAACAGCCGCGAAACCAGCATTGCCCTTTCTTCCGATGAAAGCGTTGCGTGCGTCGTTACACGCAAATTCTGAATAACTGACCGGCAGCCCGCCACTGGAACAGCTTGTCCCATGAATGAATCCAGACTTTTCCGGTATGTTCTCGCCCACATCATGGCATGGGGCGGAATTCTGATTCCGGCAGCAACGCTGGCTGCCCAGGAACTGGACGGCGGCATCCGGTTGGCCAACTACTCCACCCTGCCCCAGGACGGCGTTCCCCAGGAAGAATCTGTCAGTAATGATTTTCGTTTGCTCAAGGCGCGGCTTACGGAACTGGAAAAAGACGTGCAGAATCTGCGGTCCGCCAACCCCGGGACACAGCAGGAACTGGCAAAAGAATCTGCCGAAAAACTGGAAGAGCAGTCCGCCGCGATCGACAAACGGCTGGCGACACTGGAAAAATCCGTTGGTGAAATCGACGGTCGTTTCGGCAATCTCGTGACCAATGGTTACTCGGGTGCCACGCTGCAGTTCGAAGGCCGCATTCACTACGATTACTGGGCTTTTCCCGAAGCAGAGACGCCGATTTTTGCGTTTGAGGGGGGCAATCCCCAAGACCGGTTCGCGTTTCGCCGCCTGCGCTGGGGTGTATCGGGTGACGTGGCCGACAACAATTTCTACAAACTCGATCTGGAATTTGCCGAACTCCAGTCGATCGGGATTCGGGATGCCTACGTGGGCACCAAAGACCTGCCGTTTTTTAATACCGTACTGCTTGGCAATCACAAACGACCCTACGGACTGGACCATCTGAACAGCTCCAAAAACAACGTGTTTCTGGAACGACCGATGATCATTGAGGGGAACAACCAGGACGCTCGCCGTCTCGGACTGTCCAGCAATGGATTCACCAAAGACCAGAAGTTCAACTGGCGTTATGGCGTCTGGAACATGCGAAACATCCAGTCCATTGGCAGTTACATCGGCGACCACTACCAGCTCGAAGCCGCCGGCCGTATCGCCGCAACTCCCTGGTACGACGAAACGTCGGGTGGTCGGGGATACCTGCACCTCGCAATGTCAGGTTCGGTCGGATACCCGAATGGACTGAACGCCGCACAGAATGAGGCCCGTTACGCAACCCGACCGGAAGCCCGTTCCAGCGGACGATGGCTGGACACGGGGCGGATTGCCGGGGCGGATACCACGATGCTGGGCGGTCTGGAAGCGGTCCTCAATCTGGGGCCGACTCAAATCGTTGGAGAATACCAGCGTGTGAACGTCGACCGCCTGGCCGGAATCGGGCCGGATCTGCAGTTCCATGGGGGCTATTTCTATGTCTCACATTTTCTGACTGGGGAACACATGCCGTGGAAACGCGACATGGGGGTCCTCGGCCGGGTCAAACCGTTTGAGAACTTTTTCTCCGTGCGGCGTTGCGACCAGTCAGTGGCGCGCGGCATGGGTGCCTGGCAAGTCGCGACACGTTATTCCTATGCGGACTACAACGACCTCGACATTCTGGGTGGCCAGGCAAGCAACTGGACTAATGCTCTCAACTGGTACTGGAATCCATCGATGCACTGGCAGCTGAATTACATCGTGGGGGAACTGGATCGTGCCGCCGCAGTGAAAAGTGATTACCAGATCGTGGGCCTGCGGATGGTGATTGATTTTTAAACCCGGTCCCCAAAGAGTCTGACCCTGTTGGGGTCATGCAGTTACCCCCGTGCCTCCCAACTCTTTCGGAATTGCCAAAACAACTTTTACGGATATTGACTGGATGAGCGCTACCAGAAAAATTCTTTGTTTCGGGACAACGTTACTGCTGACTTTTGCGGCCAGCAACATTCAGGCGCAGATTTTCCGTTTGAATGGCGTCCAGCGCGGCGGACAGGAACCAGGATGCACTGGTTGTGCCGCCGGATCCCATATGGAACAGGGTTGCGGGTGCGAGGCTGGCCCCCCAGTGACTGAATTCGTCGAAACCGACCAGTGCGGCTGCGGGGCGTGTCC
>JBGSVU010000033.1:0-7001 GCA_041752775.1 Pirellulaceae bacterium
CTGATAGCGGCCCCATTCATGAATAATCCGGAATTGCGGCTGGATCGTTGAAAACTGGAGCATTGACATGGAACCGGAAATTGCAAAGTACAACGGAGGGCTGATTCCCGGGGACAGGGAAATCTGTGACCTGCTGGCAGAGGAAATCGACCGTGGTCTGGCCGGGGCCGAAGGCAAAATCTGGCACGCCCATCCAGTCTGGTTCCTCGACGGCAATCCCATCGCGGGTTACAGCCGGCAAAAAAAGGGCATCCGCCTGATGTTCTGGAGCGGCGCGGATTTCGACGAAGCTGGCCTGAACGTCCCCGGCAAAAAATTCAGGGACGCTTC
The DNA here is from genome assembly GCA_041752775.1 of Pirellulaceae bacterium. Taxonomy (GTDB): domain Bacteria; phylum Planctomycetota; class Planctomycetia; order Pirellulales; family Pirellulaceae; genus BJ22. Next base: position 331 of record JBGSVU010000033.1, read on the forward strand.
GGTTTTTTACAGCGACGTCGCCGAGGTCAAAAAAACCGCGCTGCGACGTTGGCTGAAAAAAGCCAGAGTCATTCAGTGGGACTACAAAAACATCGTGCGCAGGAAGGGTCGGCTGGAAAGACTTCCGTAATCCGCGTCAGGAGTTTTCAGACAGTTTGAAATGGGGACTTTGACCCAGAAACTCGCGCGGGTTGTCGAAGACGATTTTCCGGATCAGTGAATGGGGATGTCCGCGGCGTTTCATTTCCATGATCAGGTCGGGGACGGCGGTGGGACGCGACGGGCCCCAGTCGCCTGCAGAGTTCACGCACAACCGTTCGCTGCCATGGCGTTCGATCATGTCCACGGCGCGGGCTGGCGTACATTTGGTAACGGGATACAGCGTCATCCCCGCCCAGAAGCCGGCTTCCAGAACGGCGGCGACCGTGTGTTCTTCGACGTGATCGACCAACACGCGATGCCGCTGCAGCCTCGCGTCGTCGCAGAGCATGTCCAGGATCATCCGTGTGCCCTGGTATTTGTCTTCGAGGTGGGGCGTGTGAATCAGGATCAGCTGGTTGTGCCTTGCCGCCAGGTCGAGGTGTTCCTGGAACACGATCGATTCGTTGCGGGTGTTTTTGTTCAGGCCGATTTCGCCGATCCCAAGCACGTTGGGGCGATCGAGGAACTCGGGGATCATCGCCATGACTTCGCGGGACAGTTCGACGTTCTCGGCTTCTTTGGCGTTGATGCACAACCACGTGTAATGCTGAATGCCAAACTGGGCGGCGCGGCGCGGTTCGATTTCTGTCAGCTGCCGAAAATAGTCGCGAAATCCGTGAACGGTCCCGCGATCAAATCCGGCCCAGAATGCCGGTTCGCTGAGCGCCACACAACCCATCCGGGCGAGGGTTTCGTAGTCGTCAGTGGTCCGCGAGACCATGTGAATGTGGGGGTCGATGTAGTCCATAAACAGGGCAGGCACTTCCTGAAAGCATCAAAACAGTTGCAGGGAAAGAACGCGTCGTCAGGTGGTTTTTGCAAATCCCATTTTTTCCCTCCATTCGGCTTCGTACGGTTTGCCGAAATGCAGCTGGACCTGTTCCGCCCGCATTTGCGAAGCCCCGGTCAGTATTCCGATCGCTGCCTCCAGTCGATGCCTGCGTGGGTCGTCCGCTGCCGAATCCGGGCATCGGTCGAGGCGATCGAAGGCTGCAGCCAACTGCACAATCAGGGCCCGGATCTCAAGAAACTCACGATCAAGGGTCGAATTCATGGCTTGAAAATAAAATACAGTCTGAAAAAAACGGAATGGCAACGGGTTGGAGCTGGTCTGCTGTCAGGCCTGCAAACCCTGTTCCTGGCTGGGACATCACTGCCTGGGACGTCACTGTCTGGTTCAACGGGCAACGGAATGTGGCGACGAGCCCCGCCGTTGCAGGCAATCGCCAATTCATCCCCTCCGCCTGTTGTCACGGCGCCCAGCATTGATGAGCAACGTCCAATCTATCCTGTCAGCGTTCCTGTTTCCATCGCCTGTGCGGTGTTAATGGTGGAATTGGTCGGCGGTGCACCCTTTTTCAGTAACGCCAGATGTGGCCATGAACATTGCAGAAAGGGTGAACTGCGGTTTTTTGGTCAGAATGCTGGAGTAGAATGAGTGGTGAAGCCCACCGCCGCCATCTGGAGAGTGCCTCATGCCAGAAAAACAGAGTGTCACCATCGAATCGCCTGGAAGCGAATCGCCTGGAAGTCCGATTCGGGGTGAGGGGCATCCGGTCACCCAATCGCCCGGCGAAGTCAGACGGGTGGGTCGTTTTTTTCTGGCCCCTGTTTTTCCAGTTGCGGTTGTGTTGATCGCTGTTGTTTTGGTCGCGGTTTCTCCGGGAGCCAGCGGTGCGATTGCGGTTCAGGACTCTGCGGGGATAGACCTGCAGGCACTGGAATTGCTGGAGTCCAACTGTTTCGGCTGTCATGGCCATGATCAACCGGACGCCGGACTGGATCTGGAGCATTTCCGCAATGTGGAAAATCTGCGGCGCGAATCCGAAATCTGGAACAAGGTGCTTCGGCGAGTCCGCGACGGATCGATGCCTCCCGTCGATGCGGGCGAGATGGCCCAGGCGGACCGTGAGCGGCTGGCGGAGTGGATTGACCGTTCGCTCCACGATATTGACTGTTCGGCGGTTGATCACCCGGGGCAGGTGACGATCCGGCGACTGAACCGGCTGGAGTATCGCAATTCGATCCGGGACCTGTTGTTGCTGGACTATGAGCCGGCCGCGGCTTTTCCGGGCGACGATTCGGGCTACGGTTTCGACAATATTGGCGATGTCCTGAGCCTGCCGCCGGTGCTGATGGAAAAGTATCTCAACGCGGCGGAGAGCATTTCGCGACAAGTGATCCAGGCGCCGGAAGATTTTGTTCCGGTCGAGAGCCTCTTGCCCGTTGCCAAATGGAAGATTACCGAAGGCGTGGGAACGGAAAGCGGCAAGCTCGGCTTTTACTCGAACGGAGAAGCCTCGATTGTTCCCGAATTGCAGGCGGGCGAAGAAGTCGTGGTGCGCATACGGCTGCGCGCGGACCAGGCGGGTGACGAACCGGTGATCATGCAGGTCTGGATGGACAAAAGCCGCGTGGGCAATTTCCGGATCAGGGAGCATGACCAGCCGCTGACCAAAGAAGTCACCATTCGCGGTTCCTCGCGCGAGCGGACGCTGCGAATTGCCTTTACCAACGATTTTTACGATCCTGACGCCGCCGACCCGGGCCAGCGCGACCGGAATCTGGTGGTGGAGCAGGTGGCCCTGGTCCGTTTCCGGCCTGCGGGTGATGAAACGGCGGAGTTGCAAAAGAACTTTCTGTTTGCGATGCCTGAAAAGAAATCGGACGAAGCCGAAGTTGCGGGAAAGGTCCTGTCGGTCTGGGCCAGCCGGTTTTTTCGCCGGCCCGGCAGCGCCGATGAAGTTCGCCGGCTGGTGGAGCTGTTCCAGTCGGTAAGGGATGACGGATCGTCGTTCGAACGGGCGATGCAGGTGACACTGCAGGCGATTCTGGTTTCGCCGAAATTCCTCTTCAAGGTCGAACGTCCCGCACCGGAAGATGGATCGCCGCGCGAGTTGAACAGTTTTGAACTGGCAACCAGCCTTTCCTATTTCCTCTGGTCGACGACACCTGACAACGAGCTGTTGCAGACGGCGCTGCGCGAGGACCTGGGCAAAACGGAGGTTTTGCGGGCGACGGCGGCGCGAATGCTGCGGTCTGACAAGTGCGAACAACTGGCCACCAATTTTGCCGTACAGTGGTTGCAACTGCGGGGCCTGGAGGGGTTACAGCCCGATCCGGAGCTGTTTGCTGGTGTGGATGCGGAACTGTTGCGTGACATGCGGCAGGAGACAAGTCTCTTTTTTCTGGAAATCATGCGCGAGGACCGCAGCCTGCTGGAACTGCTTTCGGGCGATTTTACTTTTCTCAACTCGCGACTGGCCCGCCACTATGGATTGCCGGTACCGCCCGGGGCTGAGGAAAATTTTGTCCGCGTCTCGCTGGAGGGGACGGTTCGCGGCGGTTTGCTGACTCAGGGGAGCATTCTGGCGGTGACCAGCAATCCGAACCGGACCAGCCCGGTGAAACGGGGCAAATGGATCCTGGAGAATCTGCTGGGAGAACCGCCGCCGCCAGCGGTGCCGGAGGTGATGCCGCTGGAACAGCAGGAACTGACTGGAACGCTGCGTCAGCAGATGGAGCAGCACCGGACGGATCCGGCCTGCGCGTCTTGCCACAGCCTGATGGACCCGCTGGGATTCTCGCTGGAACATTTTGATGCGGTTGGCCGCTGGCGCGACCGGGAGGGCGACAGTCCTGTGGATGCGTCGGCCGAGTTGCCGTCCGGCGAGACGTTTTCGGGGGCAGGGGAGTTGCGGCAGATTCTGCTGCAGCAGAAACAGGAGAAATTTGTGCGCTGCCTGACTGAAAAGATGATGATTTATGCACTGGGTCGCGGATTGCGATATGAAGATCAGTGTGCGGTGAATGAAATACTGCAGCGGCTGAAAGACAACGATTTCCGCTTTTCGGAACTCGTCCTTGGGATCGTCGAAAGCCGGCCTTTCCGGCAACGTCAACGACAAACTGAACCGGGAGAATAACCATGACAGTGCCATCGAAACGGGCGCGGGCCGTGAATGCGGCCGGAACCATGATTTCGCGACGGACCGTTTTGCGCGGACTGGGGACAATGCTTGCGCTGCCAGTTCTGGAGGCGATGTCGGGCAGCCGGTTTGCTTATGGGTTGCCTGGCGGGATGCGGCCAGCGCCTGTTGCAGCTCCGCTCCGCATGGCTTTTCTGTATGTTCCCAACGGGATGCACATGCCAGACTGGACGCCGGAAAAGGAAGGCAGCGGTTATGACCTGCCGTCCACGTTGGCCGAAGTCGCGGAGTTTCGCGACCAGTTCAATGTCCTGAGCGGGCTGGCGCTGAATGGTGCCCGTGCACTGGGGGACGGGCCAGGTGATCATGCCCGCAGCGTGGCGGCTTTTCTGACGGGTTCGCATCCGCGAAAAACGGATGGCGCCGACATTCGCAATGGCGTCAGTGTCGACCAGGTGGCGGCCGCCGCGGCTGGTCGTGCCACGCGGTTGCCTTCGCTGGAACTGGGGACCGAAGCCAGTTCGCCATCGGGGCGTTGCGATTCGGGCTACAGTTGTGCCTATGCGTCGAACATGTCGTGGCGGACGCCGACCAGCCCCGTGGCAAAGGAAGTCGATCCGGCCATGGTTTTTGACCGGCTGGTTTCCGGCACCGAGCTGGGGATGACTGCGGAGCAGCGCGAACAGCGGGACCGCCGTCGCCAGAGTGTGCTGGACCATGTGGCGGCGGATGCGCGATCGCTGCACCAGGCACTGGGTGCCAGCGACCGGCGAAAACTGGACGAATACCTGTTTGCCGTTCGCGAGATTGAGCAGCGGATCAGCCGTTCCGACAAACTGCATCACGGCGATTCGGCGATGCAGGACCAGGAGCGGCCCGCCGGTGTGCCCCGCGACTATGTGGAGCATGTGCACCTGTTGATGGACATGCTGGTGCTGGCCTTTCAGACGGATTCCACGCGGGTTGCGTCGTTTATGCTGGCCAATGCCGGGAGCAATCGCAGCTACCGGGACATTGAGATTGCGGATGGTCACCACGATCTGTCGCACCATGGCAACAGCGAAAAGAAACAGCAGCGGATCGCACGGATCAACCGCCATCACGCGCGGATGCTGAACTATTTCCTGGGCAGGATGGCGGCCGTTCGCGAAGGCGACTCGACACTGCTGGACAATTCGATGATCGTGTATGGCAGCGGCATCAGCGACGGCAATGCCCACAACCACGACAATCTGCCGATTCTGCTGGCTGGCCGGGCGGGGGGAACGATCGCCACCGGTCGCCACATCCGCTACCCCAAAGAAACCCCGCTGACGAATCTGTACGTGGCCATGCTGAACCGGATGGGCGTCGCCGACAGGTCTTTCTCCGACAGCACAGCAGCCCTGGAGGGGCTGCAATAACCGTTCTGATTTCCCAAGCTGTGGTCTGCCGCTCCATTCTGAATCCACCACGGTCCTCTACAATGCAGGAACTGAGCAGACAAAATCGCGTGTGGGCTGTTTCGTCAACGATTGAAAAATGTAAATTTGGGAGATCCGCCCGGTGGAAATTGACTTTTCGGGGCAGACGGTTCTGGTTACCGGGGCGTCGCGGGGGATTGGGTTGCAGATCGCCGAAGATTTTGCCGCTTGCGGGGCGAAACTGGTTTTGACGGCGACCCGGCCCGGGAGCGGTGCGGCCCTGCTGGAACGCTTCGGCAATGCGGCCCGGTTTCTGGCCGTTGACTTTCAGGACGAGGCCTCGACGCAGCGTTTTCTGGATTCGCTGGCCGGGATTTCTCCGATCGATGTCTGTGTCAACAACGCCGGAACCTCGCGCCATCACGACCTGGACGGCACGTCAGCGGAGGACTGGGACGTGACGAACCAGGTCAACCTGCGCGCTCCGTTTCTGGTTTCGCAAACGGTCGCACGCGTCATGAAGGCCAATGGTTACGGGCGGATCGTCAACGTCTCGTCGATCTGGGGGCATGTGACGATGGCGGGGCGTTCGGCCTATACGATGGCCAAATTCGGTTTGCGCGGATTGACGCTCAGCGCGGCCGTCGATCTGGCTCCTGACAATATTCTGGTCAACGCGGTCGCGCCCGGTTTCACCCTGACGGACATGGTGAAAAAGAATTACACGGCTCAACAGCTTCAGAACGTCGTCAGCCGCGTGCCGCTGGGCCGGGCGGCAGAACCAGGCGACATCTCGCGCGCGGTCCTGTTCCTCGCCAGCCGCCTGAATACCTACATCACTGGCCAGTGCCTGGTGGTCGATGGCGGATACTCAGTCGTCTGAAGGCGAACCCGGTTCCGGTGGTGTTTCGTCCCCAGGATTCAGTAACACCTTCAGCGCAATTCCCGCGGCGCGCTGCTCCGCCTGTTTTTTGTTTTTGCCCCAGGCCGATTCGAAACGGCGGGTGCCGATATGGACTGACACGCAAAACGATTTGTCGTGGTCCGGACCGGCTTCTCCCACCACAACATAGCTGGGTGGACGCCCCAGCTCTTTCTGCACCAGTTGCTGCAGTGCCGATTTGTAGTTCTGTTCCAG
>JBGSVU010000034.1:0-2131 GCA_041752775.1 Pirellulaceae bacterium
GGCCGCAGGAAAATCTGCATCGGCCAGCGATTCGATCATCGCCCCCCCATGACGCACGTTTCCTGGAACGATTTCCCGGTCAATCTGTTCCAGCTCAGCGCTACAGGCCTCAACCGTCCGGCGGTCAAATGCCCGGCTGGAATCAGCCAACTGACACGCCTGGTCCAGCAGACTGGCGGTGCGGATTTCATGCCCGCCAACCACCCAGTCCGTCCACGGACAAAATCCCGCCTGGCCGAACTCCGGCATTTCGGTGACCAGACCCGTCGTGTCCGTCAACCCGCGCCGCAATGCGACCAACCCAAGAATCGCGGTGGTGGCCACGCCTCCTCTGGCTCCGATCAGCCACAATCCCGTTTTTGGCATCAAATTTTCCAGCTGGCAACTCATTGAGAGCACGTCACGAACAGATTCCAGCCACCATTCTAGACAGTTTGCCCGCCCCGCCGAACAGGGCAGGAGAAAATGACTCACCGACGGGGCCACCCCGTTGTATCGAAAAATCGAATGTCCCGCTAAATTGTGAACTTCGCCGTGGACTGGCGCCGTACGACAACTGCGCCGAAGCCGTTTCCTGAATGCGACAACGTCAGTGCATGCCAGAAAAATCAGGGGACGGCGCCATTGCGGCACCCAAGTCCTGTTCACAATGCCTGGCATCACATCGCCAGCAACCCGCCCCGTTTCTTTTCGCAGTGAAACTGACAGATCATGTTTGAAAAATTATCCGTTGCTCCGCCCGATCCGGTGTTTGGCCTGCTGGAAGTCTTCAAAGCCGACCCGCGACCGGAAAAAATCAATTTGACTGTCGGCGTCTATCAAGATGCCGATGGGAGAACCCCCGTCCTGGACTGTGTACAGCGGGCCGAACAGATTCTGGCAGACCGGGCGGTCAGCAAAGCCTACCTGCCCATCGACGGACTGGGTGAATTCAACGCGGCGCTGCAACGACTGGTGCTGGGTGAATCCCATCCGGCGACCGGGGATGGACGTGTCTTCACGGCCCAGACGCCCGGCGGAACGGCCGCCCTCCGTATTGCCGCGGAGATGGTGGCCAGCAGCGGACCCGGAAAAAAAATTCTGGTCAGCAATCCCACCTGGGCCAACCATCCCCAGATATTCAGCGCGGCCGGATTGCAGGTCACGCCGTGGAAGTATCTCAACGATTCCGGAACAGCCGTCGATCTGGATGCTGCACTGGCCGCGATCGACGCCGCCAGTCCGGGGGATGCAGTCCTGCTGCACACCGTGTGTCACAATCCAACCGGATTTGATTTTGACCGGTCGCAATGGAACCTTGTATTGCACCACGTTCGCGAGCGGGGCCTGGTTCCGGTTTTCGATTTTGCCTATCAGGGTTTCCGGGAATCGCTGGATGCCGATGCGGCCATCATCCAGGAATTTTGCCTCGACGACCAGGAGGCTTTTGTCTGCAGTTCATTTTCGAAAAACTTCGGATTGTACTCCGAACGCGTTGGCGGCGTGATCGCAGTCGGTCGCCAGGCCAGCCACATGCCAGCAGTCGGCAGCCAGATCAAAGCCCATATCCGGACTTTTTATTCCACGCCGCCTGCGCACGGCGGTCGTATTGTACAGACGGTCTTCTCCCAGCCCGAACTGACTGTGATGTGGCATGGGGAACTGGCGGCCATGCGGACGAGAATTGGGCAGATGCGGCAGCGACTGGTCCAGGAACTGGCCGGGCGCTGCGGCGACGCCCCGTTCTCATTCCTCGCCAGCCAGGCCGGAATGTTCAGTTTCAGTGGTTTGAATGCAGTTCAGGCCCGGCAGCTGCGCGACGACCACGCAGTCTACATCGTTGATAGCGGGCGTATCAATGTCGCGGGGCTGAATGAAAACAACATTGTCGCGGTCGCCGACGCCATCGCGGCGGTGACCGAAACGCGTGATTCCTCCGCAGTGCGCCAACAGGTGTGTTGACAGCCTGGGCACAACAGGTCGGCAAGTTCCGGGCTGTTCGTGCGAATGAATTTTTGCGGGCCCGTCATTATCGACAGGGATAGGCCGTCACCACACGGTTGCCGTCCTCGACAATCAGTTTGATCCGTTGCAGTTTCGGGTAGCTGTTGCGTTTGCCGGCCTGGCCGCCTTCGTATCCAATCGAACGATT
>JBGSVU010000035.1:0-4840 GCA_041752775.1 Pirellulaceae bacterium
CCGTCCACGGCCGTCGGAAACGGCGAAATTCGACGGCCCCGGACGTCCATCGTACGTTCACTACAACCCCAGGATTTAATCGGGACAAAATACTGGTCTCCGGTTTCTGTGTTCGCCCAGCAAAAACCGGATTCCAGAGCATTGTGGCTGAATGAAAGTGGCGCTGTCCAGTTCAGGACAATTTTTCGGGCCATGGAATCGCGTGATTCGTTTGGAACAGGTCAGCCAAGCTTATCTGAAGGCCAATCCTGATTCCAGCCGCACCAGATCCCTGGTCGCATGGCATGGCGGCTATAATGAAGGAGAATTGCCCTGGATTCCAACCGCCAGGGCCGCCGTTCCGGTACCGGATTTTCATTGCCAGCCCCATGTCCGACGCCTCTTGTCCGCTCTGTGCCTCGTCCGGTTCCGAATGGAAAATCGTTCGAGGCCACCCGATTTTGGAGTGCGGCGGTTGTGGTCACCGGTTTGCCCGCAGTCCCGATCCCGAAGCCCATACCGACCGGATTTACGGTGACGGGTATTTTGCCGGTGATCCCGGCGGGTATGTCGATTATCTGTCTGAGGAGTCGGCCCAGCGACACAGTGCCTTGCACTACCTGCAGGTCCTGAAACGCCACAGGATCCCGGCTGGTGCGATGCTGGACATTGGATGTGCGGCGGGTTTTCATTGCGACGAATTCCGGAAAGCGGGATGGTCGGTATCGGGAATTGAGCCCAATGGCGGCATGGCCCGCATCGCGGCGGAACGGCATGGCGTGAAAATTGTGGCTTGCGAACTTTCCCGGTGGCAATCTGCAGATTCCCTGGACATGGTCACGATGCTGCAGGTCATTTCGCACCTGCAGGATCCCCGCCGCGCCATCGGCCAGGCGGTGGCAAGGCTCGCCCGGGGAGGGCACCTGCTGGTTGAAACGTGGGACCGGAGTTCCCTGGCGGCGCGATTCAGCGGCAGGAACTGGCACGAGTATAACCCGCCTTCCGTTTTGCACTGGTTTACGCGCAAGAGCCTCGCTGGTTTACTGGAGGAGACTGGATTGACGGTGGTGGCCGGGGGATTGCCTGCCAAGTCGATAGCGATTGGGCGTGGGGTTTCCATGATGCGGCATTCCACAAATGGGTCGGCCTTGCCTGCAGCCGTACTTTGGCCGATGAAGTGGCTTCCAAAGCGGTTGCGGGTCCCCTATCTTTTGGGCGATGCGTTCTGGATCCTGGCCCGTAAAAGCTGATTTGGCATTCCCTTTTGAATTCAAATGCTGCAGAATTGTCAGGCAGTGCTCCCGGATGGAATCTTCATTTTCCCGCAGACAAGTTTTCAATGTTTATGACTCAATTTTTTCGCGTTGCTGGACTGGTTGGGCTTCTGTTCCTGTCGCTGAATTCTGTCCAGAACGGCATGGGCCAGGAACCCAAAACGGCCGCACCATCTGCTGCCAAACCCCGGGCGTCCCAGGAGGGTGCCACGTTGCGTGGGCAACTGACGGTGGCGGAGAAACTGACGGAATGGGTCAAACCGGACGAACTGAAACTGGTGCTGGCAGAACATGTCGGTATGGCCGAACCGCCGCTCCCCGAGGGATGGAACGAAATGGCTCCGGAAAAACAGGTCGAGTGGTGGACCGGTTTCCAGCAGTCTGAAGCTGGCAAGAAATTCATTGCCGAACAGGAAAAACGTTTTGCCAAACGAAAGCTGATCGATGTCGTGGTCGAACCGGACGGCACCTTCACGGTTTACGATGTTTCGCCGGGCGTCTGGGATCTGCGCGGCGCGGTCACCAAACAGACCGACCGGTCGGAAGTCCTGTTTGAGGTGTTTGGCGAATTAACTGTCCAGGAAGATGTCGATGAGCTGGCACTTGGGAAAATGCCGGTTCAGGCGACTCCGTTGTTCAAGGCTGGAGACGAGTTCCCTGCCCTGTCAGCGCGCATCGACGACGACCAGCCGGTGGACCTGAAAGCGTTTCGTGGAAAGTATTTTCTGTTGACCTTCTGGAATGCTGCGGATCCGGGCTCGGCCGCGTTTCAGAAAAACCTGTTCGATGCTCTCCAGAAAGTCACCGCGAAACATCCGGTGGAGCTCATTTCCGTCGGATTGAACCAGGACACTGAGGCACTGAAGAAATTCAGTGAGGAAAATGGAACGCAGGGAATCCTCGCATCGGCGCGCTGGGAAGATGCTGTGGTCGATGATTTCGGTGTCCGCGGGATTCCGTGGCTGGCACTGGTCGGACCCGATGGCAAAATTGCCCTCAGCGACCGCGAAATGGGATTTGCCCTGCGAACCAGTGGCCTGGAACTGGCCGATGTGATTGTTTACAAAATCGAAGGAAAAGAAATTCCGAAACCCGAACCCCCAGCGGCCGCCGACGAGGGCCAGGCCGGGAAAGACAAATAATGTTGTGCTGCGGAATTCAATTCCCCATCGGACAGATACGCGTCTGGTTGATGGCATCGACGGCGTGGATGCTGTTGTCGGCCGTGCTGGCGTGCTGTCTGCCAGGCAACTGCCCGGGCCAGGAACAGGACCGCTTTGCCGCGCGCGTGATTACCGCAGCGGGCAGCGAGTTGCTGGGTGAACTGCAGAATCGCGAACTGAATTTCGTCGGCATCGACGAGAGTGGTGCCAGCCGGCCGCTGGTGTTGCGGCTGTCGGAGATCGCCGAACTGTCCCTGGTGGCCGATCCCGAGGCCGACGCGCTGTCGTCCATCAGTGCCCTGATCGGGCAACTGGGAGCGGAGGACTATTATCAGCGTCAGGCAGCCGAGGAACAGCTGGCGGCCGAGGCCAAACGGGTGGAAGTCCGGCTGTTGCTGGAAAAAGCCACGTCAAATCCGCTGTTGGAGGTCCGTTACCGCGCCCGCCGTTTGCTGGAGAACAGCGGCGTGACGGTTCTCAGCCAGCCCACGCGATGGGAGTACGACCGCGTGCTGTTGCGCAACGGGACGCGGCTGCAGGGGGATGCGGGTTCGTTTTCCGTTCAGCTTAACTGGGGTGGAGAAGCGGTACGTCTGGAACGGAAACAGCTGCTTGGTTTTTTTGCTGGCGAGAAAAACCTGACGCCTGCCCCGCCGGAAGCACCGGCGTCAGGTGATGCGACAGCCCAACTGGATCACGTCCCGGCCGAATGGGAGGCGTGGGCGACAGTCGATTTCGAGACCGGGATCGCCGGACGCAAATTGCGGCGGGACGCGATTGTGACGGAAGAGTTCGCGGGCGAGGGGCTCCTGTTCAAGACCGGTTTCCCGGCCGACCAGAACAGCGCCATGGTCGTGTCACCCTACCCGTTCAATTTTGAAAACAAACCCGCCGGCGGCAATTCCATCTGTGTGCGGCGCAACACTGCCAACTATGTGAAACTGTTTGATGGCGTTTCGGTGATCCGCTTCTGCGAGCCGGGGCGGCCGGGTTCGTTTTCGGGCGTCAATAATTTTGGCATCTATGCCGCCCGGATCGACTATCCGCTGTCGTTCGTGATGCAGGCCATGAACAGTGACGGTCAACTGGTCGGCGAAGTACAGTCGAACGATGACAGCTGCGTCTGGTTCGGCATTCAGTCGCCCGAGCCGATTGTTGAAATTCGCATCCTCAGCAATCCGCTCGGTTTGCAAATGGACTTGCAGATCGATAACGATTACGCACTGGATCACCTGCGCCGGTCCCGGCCTGTCGCAGCGGTTCCTGCCGGTCCGCTGGAACGGAACACGGTATGCATGCGGAATGGCGATTTGCTGGCCGTTGACCAGATTCGGCCGGAAGCCGGCGGTTTTCGGTTCCGGGAACTGGTGAGCGGCCGCGAAATGTCGGTGGTCGCTGACGACGTCAACTGGTGGGCGCGCGCAGGTTCAGGCCGGCCCCAACCTGCTGCTGACAGCCAGGGTTGGCGGGCGATGCTGCCCGACCGGAGTGTGATCGATATCGGGTGGAGCGGCGACGGATTCCGGGCCAGGCGTTTTTCGGGTTCGCCGGTGGATCGCGACGAAATCGTGGCCCTCTGGTCGGCGCGAGACTGGTGCCGCTATCCCGTGCAGGGAGATTTTTCTCATGGGCAGAATGTGCTGGTCTTTCCCGCCTGTCGGATTGCCGTTCCGGAAACGCAGGTTGGCGCTGCGGGAATTTCCTGGGAGGCAGATCAGGCGACCGCGTTGTTCCAGCCCGTGATGTTGTCCAGAAGCGAAGAAGGAGCTGCCGATCCCACGGGTCGAATGATGGCGGCCAGCACCGGATTGATGCCCGAATCCAGTGAAATCGGCTGGGAGGAAAAAGGGAACTGGAACGTGCCCACAGTCTGGATGAAAACGCCTCCCGTGCAGAAACCACAACTGGGCTATGTCTCTCTCGAAAACGGCGAACAGTTGTCATTCGGCCCAGGTGCCCGATTTCAAATCGGCGCAGGCGATGCCGGCCAGCTGCGACTGGTCGACGGTGACGGAAGCGAGTTGGTGCTGAACTGGAACCAGGTCTGGCGGATGAAGTTTCCTGCTGGTGGTAATACGGAATGAGTTTTTCATGACGCTCAGGGCTGACGATCCGCAATCCGGTTTGGACGTGATTTTTGTCGGGGCTCATCCCGACGATGTGGAGATTGGCGTGGGTGGGACGGTCGCCCAGCTGGTGCGACTGGGTTATCGGGTCGGTATTATCGATTTGACCGATGGCGAACCCACGCCACTGTCGCCGGGACCCGAAGTCCGGCTGGCGGAGGCCGACGCGGCAGCGCGGGTCCTGGGCGTTCACATCAGAAAAGTACTTGCCTTGCCCAACCGGCGCCTGTTTGATTCTTTCGAGGCCCGGGTACTGCTGGCGACGGAGTTTCGGCGTTTTCGTCCCCGGGTCGTGATC
>JBGSVU010000036.1:0-1847 GCA_041752775.1 Pirellulaceae bacterium
TGCCGGGCATGATCGAACTGCCCGGCTGACGGTCCGGCAGCAGGACTTCAAAAAAACCGCAGCGCGGGCCTGACCCCAGCCAGCGAATGTTGTTGGCGACGTTGAACAGCGTTGCGGCAATCGTGCGCAAGTGGCCATGACAGTCGACCAGCCCGTCGCGCTGTGCGTTTCCCTCAAAATGGTTGACGGCTTCGACAAACTCAATTCCGGTCTGGCGTTTGAGTTCGGCCGCCACCCGCGCCCCAAACTCCGGATGCGTGTTGATTCCGGTTCCAACCGCCGTCCCGCCGACGGGCAGCTCCAGCACGGCCTGCAGTGCCGCCTGGGCCCGTTCTACCGAAAGTTCCAGCTGCCGCGCAAATCCGCTGAACTCCTGTCCCAGCGTCAGCGGTGTGGCGTCCATCAGATGCGTGCGTCCGATCTTGATCACGTTTTTCCATTCGTCGGCCCGGGAACGCAGTTCGTCCCGCATTTTCTCCAGCGCCGGTATCAGCCGCTGCCGGATCTGCACGGCCACAGCCACATGAATCGCTGTGGGAAAAGTATCATTCGTGCTCTGCCCCATGTTCACATGGTCGTTGGGATGGATCGGTTTTTCGGCGGCGAACCGGTCCCCCTTCACAATGTCAATGGCCCGGTTGGAAATCACCTCATTGACGTTCATGTTGCTGCTGGTCCCCGACCCGGTCTGGTAGATGTCGATGGGAAACTGGTCGTCAAAACGGCCTTCGTAGACCTCCATGGCCGCCTGCAACAGGGCAGCGATTTGCGAATCATCCAGCCGGACCTTTCCCGTTTCCGAGAGTTTTTTCAAATCGCGATTGGCCACGCCACAGGCGTATTTCACGATCCCCATGGCGCGGACCAGCGCTGTCGGCAGGGGGATGCCGGAAATCGGGAAATTCTCCACCGCACGCTGGGTCTGGGCACCGTACCAGGCCTGGGCGGGAACCTTTACCGGGCCCATCGAATCGTTTTCAATGCGCATTTCAGACGCGACTGTATTTCCCGCTGCCATCGACTTGATCCCAAAACAGGTTTGTTGTCTGATTGAAAAACCGAACGAAAACTTCGCCCGGATTTTAACATGGCAGGATTTTTTTCACAGCTGCGGATGTTGCCCCGGCACTGCTGCATGACGCCCTTTCACCATCACCAGGACCGCCAGACGTGGACTTTCAAAAACTCCGCAAAGAGTACGCGAGCGAGGGAATCGAGTTGTCGGGCATGCAGTCCGATCCGGTCGACCAGTTCCGGATCTGGTTCGAAATCGCAGTCAAAACAGTGCCTGGCGCGTGGTGCGAACCCAACGCAGTTGCGCTGTCGACCTGCGGCGATTCCCGCCAGCCGACTTCGCGAACCGTTCTGCTGAAGGGCTTTTCCGGCGACGGGTTCGAGTTTTTCACCAACTACGAATCGGAAAAAGGCCACCAGATCGCCGACAATCCGCTGGTCAGCATGTTGCTGCACTGGCCCTGGCTGGACCGCCAGATCCGGCTGGACGGTCCTGTCGGCAAAACTTCCCGCCAGCGCAGCCTTGAGTATTTTCACAGTCGCCCCCGCGGGGCACAAATCGGCGCGTTCGCATCGTGCCAGTCCCGGCCGTTACCGTCGCGGTCCGACCTGGACGCGCGGTGCCGGGAAATCGAATCCCGGTTCTCCGGCCAGGCCATCCCGTTGCCCGACCAGTGGGGCGGCTATCTGCTGAGGCCGGACCGGATCGAATTCTGGCAGGGCCGCATGGACCGGTTACACGACCGGATTGTTTACCGTCGTTCAGGGCCGGAATGGTCGATGATCCGCGTGGCACCCTGACCGGGATTTACCCGTTGAAAGGGTCGTCCGTC
>JBGSVU010000037.1:0-4847 GCA_041752775.1 Pirellulaceae bacterium
CGACACGCAGTTGACCCTGGTTGAGCGCACCGACAACGTGATCGGACTGATTGTCGCGTTGCCGGACGGCGAGCAGGTTTTTGCGCGCGAAATCGGGCAGCTGACGAACGCTTCGAAAGCGATGTCGGATGCCGGGCGGACTTTGGCGTCGCCGGATACGGGATCTGCCGCGATTGCTGCCGAAACCGAAGCGATCGAGTGGTTGCTCCAGGCCAAACGGGCGGGGAAAGGCGGCGGTGGGGGCGGCCCGGATCCCGGCGGTGGCAGCCGTACTGGAGCCAACCTGAATTCGTCGGCTCTGGCGCTGCTGGGCGATTCGGACGAGGCCAACTCGAAAGTCGTCGGGCGCGAAACCAGTCAGGCAACCGGAAAATCAGGTCGCGAGTTGCCCGAAGAATTCCGCGCCGGACTCGACCGTTATTTCGAAGCGTTGGAGGGCAGCAGGTAGTACGTCCGGCTGTCCAGTCAGAAGCCGTTTAGCCGCGAGAGCGGCGGCAGCAAATAGCCGCGGGTGGAATTGGCGCAGCCAATGGAACCCGCAGAAAATGGCAGCCCGAGAATAATTGAGTCGCGAGAGCGACGACAGCGGTACTGTCACCGCTCTCGCGTCGGAAACGAACTGTGTCTGAATTCGATCTGCGGGTTTCGCCGGTTTTGCCGGCTAAAATCGCAGCTACTTCAACAATCCAGGACCCATCTCATGAAAAATCTGCTGCTCATACTCCTGTTGTTTCTTCCGGGGACTGTTCTCGCCCAGGACAATGTCGGCGATGCGGCTCAGAGAGCGGTTGAGAATGCTGCCGGGGAAGCAGCCGCCGGGATCGACGGTGATGTGATTGTTGTCGAGGCGGCCCAGGTGGGTCGCGCCATAATGGTGGGTGGCGCGAGTATGTCGCAGCTGGTGGCAGCCAAACGTTTTCATCTGAACCAGATTTTCGCTGTCGAAATTGCCGAAATCAGTCGGCTCTGCGAACTCGACCCAGGCCAGGTCAAGAAACTGACCGTCGGCGCCAAAGGTGCCGTGAAGAAACTGCTGGAAGAATGGAAAAAAAAGTCTGCAGCTATGCCATTCGGAGTCTTCCAGGACGCGCTGGACGCACAGGACGGGAAGGAAGATGCCAACAACGCGGCGGAAGTGCCGGAGGAAGTCGAGATTTCCGACGCCGGTCAAATCGATGAGATGTCAATGCAGATGCTCGAAATCGGCGCGGGAGAAAACCCGTTTGCTACCGAACAGCCAACCCGTCACGAATTCTGGAAAAAGACACTGGCATCGGTCCTGTCCGAATCCCAGGCAACGCGGCTGGACCAGTACCGCAGTGAACGGCAGCAGAAAAAATGTGAAGCGATGGTAATCCTCTGCATGAACACGCTGAATCTCGAGTTGGGGCTGGACGAAGGTCAATACGGAAAACTTTCCGCCCTCATCGCGCCCCGGATGGCCAGCGCGCAGGTGGAATGTTTCTCGTTTATGGAACCCTACCTGTACTACTATCACGCCTCCAAAGTCGACGAAAAGGACCTGAAAGAGTTTCTGTCCCACGCGCAGCTGCAAAAATGGAAATTCTTCATGTCGCCCTCAAAACAGATTGGAGAGATGATTGAAATGGAAGCCCAGGGCATGGGTGTCATCGAGGTTCAGGGAAAACCGGTCGAGACCGATGACGATTAGGGTCCGGTTCTGAATCGACATCGGGTTTGTGGCGTGAATTTGTTTTGGTGCCGGAAAGCGGATTGGACACTGCGGCACCCAATTCGATTGTCCTGAAAACCGCCATCCGCCAGCTCTGCGGACCCGGGGTGCGATTTCGGGTGGCAGAGAGGAAAACTGCTGTTGCCATCCCGCCGAAACAAAAATTTTGGAATTTCATTTCCGGTTTCCGGTACACACCATGACATTCACTCTTGCCAGATTGCTTCCTGTAACCCTGTTCGCATTATCCCTCGCCGTCCCTGTTCACGCGCAGCTGGAACAGCTGCAGGTTCGGGAGGGGGCGGGGATTCCTGGTGATGTGCGGAGAATTTATCTGAAAGGCGCCGATTACCTGGCCAGCAGCCAGAATGCCGGGGGCAGCTGGGGCAAAGGCGCGCAGATGTTCGGCGAGGAAGATGCTGGAATTGCCGCTCTGGCCACGATGGCTTTTCTGTCGACGGGTGAAGACCCCAACTTCGGCCGCTACGCCCGCAACGTCCGGGCCGCGGTCCGCTACATCATTCGCCAGCAAAGTCCGACCACCGGGTACATCCCGGGAAACATGTACGTGCACGGTTTTGCCATGCTCGCGCTGTCCGAAGCTTACGGGGCAGTCGACGATGAAATGTTGTGGGCAGGTGAAGAAAAATCGGACAAGACGCGAACGATCGGCCAGGCACTCGAACTGGCCGTAAAACTGGCGGTCACCGCACAGAAAAAGAACCCCGTCAAAGGCTGGCGCTATTCACCAGGCGACAATACGGCGGATACCTCAGTCGTCGGCGCGGTGTTGATGGGGTTGCTGGCGGCGCGCAACGCCGGCATCGACGTTCCCGGTGAAGCGGTCGACGGGGCGCTCGAGTATATGAAGTCGATGACGAACGCGGATTCGGGCGAAGTGGCTTACAGCGGCCTGCAGGGGCTGGGCGCATCCGGAGCCCGTTCGGCGATCGCAGGACTGGTTTTTGCCATCGGTAAAAGGAAAGACTGGCCGGAGCTGGAAGGGACGCGAAAGTATCTGGTCGACAATCTCGACGTCAGCCCGCAGCAGTCGTGGCCCTATTATGAACGCTACTACAAGGCCCAGGCACTTTTTCAGAACGATTACGAAGCGTGGGAGAAATGGAACCGGAACACGATCGATGAACTGCGCGCCATGCAAACCGACGACGGCCAAATCGGCAACAGTGACCACGGTCCGGCCTACGCCACCAGCATGTCGCTGCTGGCCCTGGCGCTGAATTACCGTTTTCTGCCGATTTATGAACGCTAATGTACGATGGAATTCCAAGTCCGTCGTTAGTGTCCGTCGTTGATGTTTGTTTAATTACCCGCCGGACCTGGAAGTCCATCGTGCAGAGAAAACATTTGGCCTGAATGAAATGCTCAACACGTCCAATTCGAAAACGAAAACTGGTTCATTTGTAGTGGCGGCATTTTTTTTGCTTGCGGCTCAACTGTTCATCGGACGACACTGTTTTGCCCAGGGTGCGCCGGCCAATGGGCAATTGACCTGGCGGAATGGGGACAGGGTGCCGGGGCGGATCGTGTCGGCGGATGCAGAGCGGTTGCAATGGCAGGCCGATAATCTGTTTCGCGACCCGCTCAACCTCGAACTTGCTTACCTCGAAGAAATCCGTTTCGCCAGGGATGGGGCCGCACCTAAAACTGCCGAGGCCTATTCGGTGCAAACCACCGATGGCTTCGGCCTGTTCGGAACCGTTACGGCGCTGGACGAGAAACAATTGACGATCACTTCGGAACGATTTGGCACCGTTCAGGTCGACCGGACCCGAATTTCAACGATTCTGAATCTGAAAAACTCTGGCAGCGTCCTCAGTGGCGGATTCAATCTCGAGCAGTGGCAAGCTGACCGTGGGGAAAAAAAGTGCTGGTCGGTCAATGAGCAGGGGCAGTTGCAAAGCCAGCGGAACAATATCCACCTGTATCTGAAAAGCGAGTTGCCCGATTCGTGCCTGGTGGAGGTCGAGTTGCAGTGGGAGAAAAAACTGGACTTTACGTTCGGTTTTGGTGTTCCGCGAAATACCCGCAGCACGGAAGCGTTGCCGCGACTGGAATCGTGGGATGATTCGATCGTACTTTCCCACGACGACGATTTCGATATCGTTGCGGAATCGCATGACACGGACGCGAAACGGCTGAAATTGCTGATCCACTGGGATCGGGTCGCCCACCGGATACTGATTCACAACGAGCAGGGAAAACAGCTGGCGCTGGCCGAACTGGGATCTCCACCCCGGAGTATTGAGTCAGGAGTTTTCATCGAGAACAAATCGGGTGATTTGACAGTCGCCACGCTGGTGATACGCCGGTCGTCGGCCGGTTTTGACGCTACCCGGCCATCGATCCAGAAGCTGGACGAATCGGCAATGAACGGCCAGCTTGTTTCGTTTGATGGAACGACGTGGACGGTCCGGGCCGAGGGCGATGATCTGACCGGACAAACAGGCGACGCGACAAGGCTGGAAATCCCTGCCGACCAGTTCTGCGGTGCCTTTCTGGTCAACCAGCCAGTTGCCCGGCCCAGTTCAGTCGCACGCCTGAAATTTCACGACGGGATGTACCTCGGTGGCCGGTTTGTGGCGATCGCCGATGGACAGATCGTCATGCAGACTGATTGGAGCGCCGACCCGATCGTTCTGAAAACGGCGGGCGTTTCCCGGCTGGTGTTCGATCCGGCCGAGCCCCCCGGTTCGGAGGCCGGGAGCTTTTCGCACAAGCTGTTCACCGGGGCGGGCGAGATCCAGGGGCGGCTGGAGGCGGGGTCGGGTGCGGCGGATGACGTTTTGCGCTGGCGAGTCGCTGGAGCTGCAGCGCCGGTGCCGTTTTCCCAGGGCGATTCGCGGATTGTTTTGCAGGCCGAAAAAACGATTGCGGAAATATCCAGCGACTGGACCGACACACTCTATCTGACCAATCGCGACACGATTCCCTGTCGCGTCGTCGCCATCGGGGAAGACTGTGTAACGGTCGATTCGTTCACCGAAAACAGCCGGATCGACGGAGCCCTGATCAAGGCCATCGACATGGGAAGCCGGATTCCAGGCGAATCGGTCGCTGTGGACGAATCGCGGTGGATGATCGTTGACGCGGAGAAGAAACTGGCGGAGTGCACTGATGAGAAAATCCAGTT
>JBGSVU010000038.1:0-6022 GCA_041752775.1 Pirellulaceae bacterium
TCAATGAAAGTGGCAACCAGATCACCATGAAAAAACGCCGCTGAAAAGGCCGCTGAAAAGGCCGCTGAAAAAAACTCCGGCGCACGCAAATACACCGTCGCATCAGCTTCCACCGGCAAAAAGCCAACGACCAGGACTGGCCCCTTCCCCCGATCCGGCAGGCGGTCGTGTTCGCCGCAACGAGTCCACCCCGCTGCGGTTTTCCTGCAGCAATCTGGTGGAGAAAACGAAACTCTCCCGCTACGCCCCTGGCGCGGCGCCGCCACACCGCGAACCCCTCAAAAATTTCGCCCGCCGCAATGCCACGGTCAGTTCGCAGGGACGGACGGTTCGGATTCCGGATGAAACGGCAACAGCGTGGACTGTTCGAGGACTTCGATGGCCAGCTGGTGGTAGTCATCGGCACCATGGCAGGCCGGTGAGTACTGGAAAATCGACTGGCCGTAACTGGGTGCTTCGGCCAGCCGGACGTTGCGACGGATGCGGGTTTCGAACAGGACAGCTTCGGACCAGGTTCCGTTTTTCCGCCGTTCACCGGCAAAGAACTCTTCGACATCCGCAACGACTTCACTCGCCAGCCGGGTCCCCGTTTCGACCATGCAGAACATGATGCCCGACAGGGTCAGCACCGGGTTCAGCCGCCGGGCCACCAGCTCGATCGTTTTCAGCAGTTTGCTCAACCCGTGCAGTGCCAGAAAATGGGGCTGCATCGGCAGAAAGACTTCACCACACGTCGTCAGCGCGTTCAGGGTCAACACGCCCAGCGACGGCGGACAGTCGATGATCACAAAATCGAATTCCATGTCATCGCGCGCGATCAGTTCCCGGAGGATAATCTCCCGGCCGACTTCGCTGCTCAGTTCCATTTCTGCAGCCGCAAGGTCAATGTGGGCGGGCACCACCCAGAGGTGATCATCGACTCGCTGGCGCACATCGGCCAGCGTGACCCGTCCCGTCAGACAGTCATAAATGGACGGACTATCCTGTTCCAGTGTCACACCGAGGTGCAGCGAGGCATGGGCCTGGGGGTCAAGATCGATCACGCAGACCCGCTGGCCGACATCGGCCAGTGCGGCGCTGAGATTGACTGCGGTAGTGGTTTTTCCCACGCCACCCTTCTGGTTGATGATTGCGATCCGGCGCATGGTGTTTTCAATTCCTGTGGCGTTGTGGAGAGGCTGCCGGGGCTGAAGTCGCCCAGGCCGCTGACAGCCGTGGCCAGGGAGTATAGAAAAACCGGGGGAAGTAAATCCAGAGGAAAAAGACCGTAAAACGGCGGCAACCCAGCGTTCCGATTTGGAGAAAATCGTGAGGAAATGGCCCCACTTGTGCCTTTGCGCACAACCGGATTTGGGCTATATTTCGTGATTCCGGAAAAAGTCGGGCTGGCCCAGTCGCTGGTTCCGGTTTCAGTTTTTCCACAATCCAACGAATCAACAACCAACCGATCGACGTTGGCGGGCAACAAACGTTTTCCCGTCCGCGAAGCATCAGGAGAGTCCCGGCGATGGCCCGTGTTTGCGAAGTCTGTTCAAAGCGTGTTCAAAAAGGCAACAAGATCGAAACGCGCGGCAAAGCCAAGTATCTGGGCGGGGTCGGTACCAAAATCACCGGTTGCACCCGGCGGACTTTCCAGCCCAACCTGCAGAACGTGAAAATCTCGTTGCCCAACGGCACTGTTCGCTCGGCCAAAGTCTGCACCAGTTGCCTGCGCAGCGGAGCCGTCCGCAAAGCAGTCAGACAAAAGCCTTTTAATCTGCCCGTCGAACACAAGAGCCAGGCCGGCCGCTGAGCCGCCGGTTGCCATGACAGGCCCGATCAACCTGGAAACGCTGTGCGAGCTGGCACGATTGCCCTTGCCTGAACCGGAGTCGGCCCGGGGCGAGTTGCAGGACGAACTTCAGCGAACGCTCGATTTTTTCGGCGAGATCGCTGCCATCGAGACTTCCGGAGTAGAGCCGCTGATTCAGCCTCTGGATGTCGATCCGGCCCCACAGCCCGGGACCACTCATACCAGCCTGATGGGCAATGCCTCGCTGCGGGACGACGTCGTGGTGCATGGAATGGATCCTTCGGTGGCTACCGCCAATGCTGCCGAGACCGATGGCCAGTATTTTCTGGTACCGCGAGTGCTGAAATGATGGCGGACTTTGCCGGGCGAACTCTGGTCGATTTGTCGGGCGATGTTCGTTCGGGAAAAATTCTCGCCGCCGACTGGGTCAGATTTTGCCTGGCCCGAATCGCCGAATCGAACGACACGCTGACGGCTTTTCTGGCCGTGGACGACCAGGCTGCCATCCAGAACGCCGAGGCAGTTGATGCCAGGATCCGCCGCGGCGACAAAGTTGGCCCGCTGGCCGGCGTTCCAGTCGCCATCAAGGACAATATTTCAACCGCCGGAATCCTGACGACTTGCGCGTCGCGCATGCTGGAACGATATCGTCCCGCTTTTGATGCCACGGTCGTGGAACGACTAAAGGCCGCCGATGCAATCGTGTTGGGAAAAACCAACATGGACGAATTTGCCATGGGCAGCACCAGTTCATCATCCGCTTTTGGGCCGGTCCGCAATCCGTGGGACCGGGAGCGTACACCTGGCGGTTCCAGCGGAGGATCAGCTGCAGCGGTCGCGGCCGGGATGGCTGCGGCGGCGATAGGTTCCGATACCGGAGGATCGATCCGCCAGCCTGCCGCCTGGTGCGGCATCAGCGGAATCAAGCCGACATGGGGCAGGGTCAGCCGTCACGGGCTGGTGGCTTATGCCAACAGCCTCGACCAGATCGGCCCCATGGCGCGCTCGGCTGGCGACCTGGCGACGATTCTGTCCATGATTTCCGGATCCGACCAGCACGACGCGACGTGCCAGCAGAAACCGGAACTCGTGCCGTCCGGGCTGTTGAACGTCAATACGCGCGAACTGCGAATCGGTTGGTTGCCCAGTCAGTTCGAAAACGGAGCTGCGGGTGACGCCAACCTGCCGGTTCGTAAAGCGATCGATGAAATCGGCGGCGAATGCCGGGGGATGGTGGAACTGCACAGTCGCTACCAGTCGGTGCTGTGTGGGGTCTACTACATTATCGCCATGAGCCAGGCGAGCAGTAACCTCGGCCGTTTTGACGGAGTCCGGTTTACCGCGCGTTTTGCCGACAATGCGGACCCGGGCGACGCCAGCGATCAACTCGATGCGATGTATCGCCAGACGCGCGGTACGGGATTCGGCCGCGAAGTCCGCCGGCGCATTTTGCTGGGCACGTTTGCATTGAGTGCGGGCGCGTACGACCAGTTTTTCTCCCAGGCCAGCAAAGTGCGGCGCCTGGTCCGCGACGAATTGCTGGACATGTTCCGGGATGTGGACGTGATCCTGTCGCCGGTGACTGTCGGACCGCCGCCAAAGCTGGGCGAAAAAGTCGACCGGTTGCGAAGTTACCGCGCGGATTCGTTTACCGTGGCGGCCAACCTCGCCGGATTGCCGGCAATGTCGGTCCCCTGCGGCATGACGGACGAAGGATTGCCGGTTGGAATTCAGATGATCGCAGCTCCGTGGCGTGAGGATCTGTTATTGTCCCTCGGGCAGCGGTGGCAGCAGATGACGGACTGGCATTTGCGGAGGCCCTCTTAATGGACAACGCTCAGGTTCGGGTTGCCAGAGTTCGTGTTATTGTTGGACTGGAAGTCCACGTACAGCTAGGGACTCGCACCAAACTGTTCTGCGGATGTTCGACCCGTTTCGGCAACCCGCCGAACAGCCAGGTCTGCCCGGTCTGCTGTGGAATGCCGGGTGCCATGCCGAGGTTGAATTCTCACGCCCTCGAACTGGCCGTTCGAACCACAGCAGCGCTCGGCGGTACGATCGGGTCACCTGTGGTGTGGGACCGCAAGCAGTACTTTTATCCCGATTTGCCCAAGGGGTACCAGATCAGCCAGTTGAGTAATCCCGTCTGCCAGGGAGGCGAGGTCCCGTTCGATATCGGTGAAGCCAACCAGCCCGTCGAAATGATGACGGCCCGAATCGATCATGCCCATCTGGAAGAAGACGCGGGCAAGAGTCTGCACACCGGCGGCAATCTGCCGGCGGGTCGCTCCGGGGTCGATCTGAATCGGGCTGGCACGCCGCTGATGGAGATTGTGACGCGACCTGATTTTTCCAGCGGTCGCCAGGCAAGAATGTTTCTCGCCGAACTTCGGGCAATGCTGGTCTGGGCGGGAATTTCCGATGGCAACATGCAGGAGGGCAATCTGCGATGTGACGCCAACGTCAATCTGGAGATTGTTGGCCCGGAAAATACCTTTCGCACTCCGATCGTCGAAATCAAAAACCTCAACAGTTTCCGGGCCGTCGAGAATGCCATCGATTACGAAGTCCGCCGCCAGCAGGTACAGTCCGAAACCACCGGTTCCGGCGCGACGGGCAAACAGACCCGCGGATGGAACGAACAGCAGGGGGAGACCTTTGTTCAGCGCGACAAGGAATCGATGGCCGACTACCGCTACATGCCGGAACCTGATCTGCCTCCCGCCGAAATCCCCGCGTCGATGATTGAAACCTGTCGACCCGAGCCGAACCTGATTCCGGAACGGTTTCGCGAACGATTGCGGCGGGATTACGGGATGGGCCCTTACGATTCAAGAGTCCTGGTCGGACATTCCCGGGAGGCCGCGATTTATTTTTGCGCGGTCGCCGACGCTTGCGGTGATGCGCGCATGGCCAGCAACTGGATTCAGCAGGACGTGATGGCCTGGCTGGCAGAACAGAACGTGGGCTTCGAACAATACCCGGTACCGGCCGATGAGTTGGCCCGACTGCTGACGATGGTTGCCGATGGCCACCTGAATCAGGCGAGAGCGCGCGACGTTCTGGCGGAAATGGTGCGGACGGGCGATCCCGCCGCACAGGCCGTATCCCGGCTGGGAATCGTCGCCGTCGGCGAATCAGAAATTGTCAGGGTTTGTCAGCAGATCCTCAAGGACAATCCGGCCGTGGCCGCAGAGATCCAGGCGGGCAACCTCAAAGCAACCGGACCGCTGATCGCCCGTGTGCGCAAGGCGCTGCCCGATGCCAACCCGGTTCTGATCCGGCAATGCCTGCTGAAACAGATTGGCGAATGACACGGCTTAACCCGCCTGGATTCTTCCGCTGCTGAATTCAACCAGTCCCGACTCGCATTCCAGCAACAGGGCGCCGCTCAGCGAAATCCCACGGCAAATACCCCTGACCGCATGCTGGCCCGTTTCGACAGTCATGGGTTGCCCGATTCCAGACATGTGGCGTCCATAGCCGGTCACCAGGCCTCCCGGATCCTGGTTGACCTGACGGACGCAATCCGGGAGCCGGTCGGTCAAGTCGCAAACCAGTCTGGTCAAGTCCGTTTTTCGGGAAAGTTCGATTTTCAGACTGGTCGGTTCCAGTCCCCCGGCGAGTGAATTCCTGTCCGGCAGTTCCGCGTTGACATTGATGCCGATACCGACCACGACAGCGGTTTGGTTCCCACCCGGTAGCGGCAGGGTTTCGACCAGGATGCCGGCGACTTTCTTTCCCCGCAAGAGTATGTCGTTGGGCCATTTGATCCGGGCAGATTCGGAACTGTACGGAATCCGTTCCGCAAGAACCTGATGCACGGCAACGGCCGCAGCAATGGCGAGCATTCCAGCAGAAGGCCACGCGTTTTCCGGAATGGAAAAAATCCAGGAAGCCGCAAGGTTGCCGCGTGAAGAGATCCAGGTGCGTTCGCGCTGCCCGCGGCCCTGAGTCTGATTTTCGGTCAACACCAGGGCTGGCGTCTGTAACGCTCCGGACTGGATCCACTCCAGCGCCCGGTCATTGGTCGAGGTGGTTTCCGGCAAAAAGTGCAGACTTCCGGTGCCCAGTGACTGCTGAATGGCAACGAGATCCAGTCGATCGAAATCATCCACGCGGTCTGTCCGGTCGATTTGTCCTGTGGCTGTGGGAAAAGGACTATCGCAACAGGGAGTTGGCGGACTGGGATGCTACCCTTGTGCTGCCCGGGGTGTAGGTTCCGGCACG
>JBGSVU010000039.1:0-1880 GCA_041752775.1 Pirellulaceae bacterium
GTCGACGGGGTGTCAATCAGCGGGCGGGCGCCCTGGTTCTGCTGTACCAGTCGCTTCTGGATCAGGGTCGATAGTTTTAAACGGCCGCCGACCTTGCGAATCAGCGACTCTTCTTTCAGTTGATCGTACATCAGTCTTTCCCGGAATATTTCTGTAGAAGTTTGCAAATTTCTGCTGAACAGCGCCGCGGATCGTCGTTGATCACGATGTGACGGTACCAGTCTTTGAGGGCAATTTCCGCGTGAGCCGTTTCCAGTCTCGCGGCGATGGCTTCTTCGGATTCTGTTTTTCGCCCGCGCAGCCGACGTTCCAGTTCGGCCATGTCGCCAGGGTGAATGAAGAGTGTAATGGCGTCGGGAAACTCCCGCGCGACGGACTGGGCTCCATGGACATCAATCTCCAAGATTACCCATTTCCCGGCTTTCAGGCCAGAGGTAACCGTTTCCCGCAACGTCCCGTACCACTGCCCGCGACCAAAAACCTCAAAAAACTCGAGGAAATCACCCGCCGCCCGGCGGGCCTGGAACTGTTCCTGCGTCAGGAACCAGTAGTTGAACCCGTCGATTTCGCCCGGCCTTGGAGCTCGTGTCGTGGCCGAGACACTGAGCGCCAGCGGCAGGGGGCACTGTTCCAGCAACATTTTCAGGACCGTCGATTTTCCCGCCCCGCTCGGTCCGGAAATGACAATCAACCGGCCATCACCCGCTCCATCCCCGATACCAACCCGGTCGCGTTCGTCGATCCCTTCTGGACGGTCGCTCTCATTCGACATTCTGGACCATTTCCCGAATTCGTTCGATCATGGATTTCATTTCGACCACACAGGCCGAGATCGCCGCATCATTGGCCTTGCTGCCAATCGTGTTGGTTTCGCGCAACAGTTCCTGGACAAGGAAATCCAGTTTGCGGCCTTCGGACGTTTGGGCCTGAAGCGTCTGGCGAAACTGCTGCAAGTGGCTGTCCAGCCGGACCAGTTCCTCATGGATGTCCGTCCGTTCGGCGAAGATCCCGATCTCGCGAATCACGTCGGCCGGAGAAACCTGGATATCGTGTTTTTCCAGCAACTGATTCAGCCGGTCCGTCAACCTGGAAGAAAACAGTTCGACAACCCGCGGCGCCTGGTCCTGGATATTCCGGGTGACTTCTTCGAATTGTTGCAGGTTGTCGGCCAGGTTTCTCGCCATCGCATCGCCTTCGCTGATCCGCATCGAATTGAGGCTGGCGAGTGCCTCCCCGACGGATTCCACGACCGCGGCGGACAGGGCTTCGGAGTCCAGTTCGTTGTCGCCCGACTCGGCCACACCGGGCAGCAGTAACAGGCTGGATATCGGAACGTCCTCGCCTTCCGGTCCGAGTGTGGCCAGCTGGTCGCGATAGGACTGGAGCGCGGCGAGATTCAGCCGGAAGGCCGATTCCCGTTTCCGTTCGACTTGCAGCCGCAAATAAACCGTGCCGCGCGAAACGCCGTCGCGCACGAGCTGTTCCGCCTGGGACTGGATTTCCGCCGGCAATTCGCCACTGACCAGGACTTTCAGGTGCTTGTTGTTGACCGACCGGATTTCAGCCTGCACGCACAACTGTCCGCATTCGACCCGCGCCTGGCCGTGTCCCGTCATGCTTAGCAACAAATGTGTCTGCTCCCGATTTTCTGGAAAAGTAGCAATTTGGCTTGACTGTGGCTGTCCGCAACACCCAGCCATTCGGTCCCTGAAATCCTGGCGATAGCTGCAGGAGAGGTTCAACGTGCCCTGCGGTGGGCCACTTTACCCGCCGGTTTTTTCAGGGGCGTCGCCCGTCGCTGGCGGCGCATCGGCAGGTGGATCAGCTGTGGTCGGCGGCCCCGCATCGGTTTCGGCCGGTTTGTCGGTCCCGGCAGCCGG
>JBGSVU010000040.1:0-9644 GCA_041752775.1 Pirellulaceae bacterium
GGTTCGGCGATGACATGAACTATTCCTCGAACTACATGTTGAAGGGCAAGCCGAAAAAAGTCATTGCCAAAGTCAAATTTTTCAAATCAACCGAGAAAGTCAAAGTTGAAATCGACTTGCCCGTGACCCTCAGCCTTGGCCAGTAACCTGTCGGGGCAACTGCAGAGTCCAGAACTGATTTTCGGGTTGCGACGATCGCAGACCAGACGTTTTGGCGATCAGCAACCCGAATCGGACCGAAGCCCATCCACCCGTTTTTTCTCCACGACAGCTACATCCATCAATCAGGGTTCCCACTCATGAAACTGTTTTTCGCAATCCCGGGAGTCGTGTTGCTTCTGGTTTTGGGCGTGGCACCGGGGCGCGGCCAGGAAGCATTCGATGCGCCTGCAGAAGCTCTGCAGACGGTCGCGGATTCAACCATTGTGGAATCGACCTTGCGGGCCAATATCCGGTTCCTGGCCGATGATCTGCTGGAAGGTCGCGGGCCGGGCACCCGCGGTGATCTGCTGGCCCAGCAGTACATCGTGTCGCAGTTCGCACAGATGGGATTGCAGCCTGCGGCCCCGGGCGGGAGCTGGATTCAGGAAGTCCCGATGGTTGGGCTGACGACGCGTCCCCCTGCGACGATCGATTTCCAGTCTGGCGACCAGACCCTGACGCTCAACAACAGCGACGACTTCATCGTCACCTGCGGCCAGGCCAAAGCGGAAGCGGTGATCCGGGACAAGGAAATTGTTTTCGTGGGTTATGGAATTCAGGCCCCGGAGTTTGACTGGGACGATTTCAGGGATGTGGATGTCCGCGGCAAGATTCTGCTGGTCATGAACAACGACCCGGCAGACGATCCGGACATGTTTGCCGGTCGCGCGCGGCTGTTTTACGGGCGCTGGGGCTATAAATTCTCAAAAGGTGCCGAAGTCGGCGCCGCCGGAGTGTTCATCATTCACACAACGCCCTCGGCGGGATATCCCTTTCAGGTCGTGCAGACGTCGTGGACCGGTGAGCAAATGGCGCTGGAGGGTCGCGATGCCGAACACCTGCCGCTGGAGGGCTGGTTGACGGAAGACGCCGCCAGAAAAGTCGTCGCCCTGTCGGGCCACAGTCTGGATGATCTGCGGGCAGCCGCCGAGAGCCGGGACTTTCGTCCCGTATCACTGGGCACGACGACTTCCGTGGAAATGAAGTGCCTGGTCGAAAAACGAAAGACCGGAAACGTACTCGGTTTGCTGCCAGGTAGTGATCCGGAACTTTCCAAAGAGTGGCTGGTCTACTGCGCCCACCATGACCACCTCGGCATGGAAACCAAACGGGACGAAAACCACGACAACATTTACAATGGTGCCCTGGACAACGCATCCGGAATGGGAGCGATGTTGACCATCGCCCGCGCGATCACCAGCCTGCCCGAATCGGAACGCCCCAAACGGTCGATACTGTTTGCCGCCGTCGGTGCCGAAGAGCAGGGCCTGTTGGGATCGGAATATCTGGGAATCAACCCACCCGTTCCCGCGGGCTATCTCGCGGCGATTATTAACATGGATGGCGTCAATTTTCTGGGACCGACCCGGGATGTGGTGGCCATCGGCAAAGGCAAATCGGACATGGACGGGATCATCCAGCGGTTCGCCAAATGGCAGGGCCGCGTGGTGGTAGGCGACCAGTTTCCCGACCGGGGATATTACTATCGCTCCGACCAGTTCAGCCTGGCCAAAGTCGGAGTGCCAGGCGTTTACCTCGGCACCGGGATCCATGTGATTGGCAAACCGGACGGCTGGGCCGAAGAACAGATTCGGACGTGGACGGACACGATTTATCACCAGACCAGCGATGAATACAGCGAAGACTGGAACTTGGCGGGAGCGATCGAGGACATGAAACTGCTGTTTTACGTCGGGATGGCAGCCGCCAACCAGCCCAACATTCCGGCGTGGAATCCCGGTGACGAATTCGAAGCAGCCCGCAAGGCAGCGCTGAAATCCAGGAACCAGTGAATCCAGGAACCAGCGGCGTAGCCGCGTCAGAAAATGCGGCGTAGCCGCAACAGCCCATAGCTGCGGGTTGCACCCGCAGCTATGGGCTGTCGCGGCTACGCCGCTGGTTAGTACGCTTTGGCAAAAATGCCCATGGTCCGGGTTGGCTTCCCTGTAAAGATGCAGGTGCCTTCGCTGGCGCCGCCTTCCAGCGGAATGCAGCGGGGCGTGACTTTCAGCGGTTTCAGGATGGCGTCCAGTTCGGGGCAATCGAGGAAATGACAGCGGGCGAAACCGCCGTGAATTTCAACGGCGTCTTCATCTTCCGATTTTGATTTGGGCGTGAAGAATTTCCGGAACTCGTCCAGCGAATCGAAATCGTGCGTGTGTTCTTTCTGGAATGCGCGGGCCCGTTCCAGCAGGCCCGACTGCATTTCGCTGAACCACTGCGGGAGCGCGGCGATGAATTCCGCGCGGCCAATGCTGGCGGCCTTTCCACCGTCGCGTCGTCCGGCGAAAACACTGTTGCTCTGCAAGTCGCGCGGGCCAACTTCGATCCGGACCGGAACACCCCGCTTGATGTGATGCCATTTCTTTTCGCCACCCCGCATGTCGCGATCGTCCAGCAGGCAACTCACGCGGCGCCCGTTCCACTGGACCTCGCCGATTTCCCGCTCAAGGCTGCGGCAATATTCGAGGACCTGAGTCTTCTCTTCGTCGTTGCGGTAGATCGGCATAATCACCACCTGTTTGGTCGCGACAGCGGGAGGCAGGACCAACCCGTCGTCGTCGCTGTGAGTCATGATCAGGGCGCCGATCAGTCGGGTTGAAACACCCCACGAAGTCGTCCAGGCGAAAACCTCCTGCCCCTTGTCGTCCTGGAATTTGATTTCCTGGGCGCGGGAAAAATTCTGGCCGAGGAAGTGCGACGTGCCGGCCTGCAACGCCTTGCGGTCCTGCATCATCGCTTCGATCGTGAACGTTTTGTCGGCACCGGGAAAACGCTCGCCGGCGGATTTTTCTCCCTTGATCACGGGGATCGCCAGCCAGTTCTCGACAACTTCGGCATAGACCTCCAGCATCAGCCGGGTTTCCTCCATCGCTTCTTCGGCGGTGGCGTGGACGGTGTGGCCCTCCTGCCAGAGGAACTCGGCGGTGCGGAGAAACATGCGGGGGCGCATTTCCCAGCGGACGACGTTGCACCACTGGTTGATTTTCAGCGGCAGGTCGCGGTAGGACTGGATCCACTTGGCGAACATCGCGCCGATGATGGTTTCGCTGGTCGGGCGGACGATCAGGGGTTCCTCCAGCGGACCAGCGGGAATCAGTTTTCCGTCCGGGCCCATTTCCAGCCGGTGGTGCGTGACGACCGCGCACTCCTTGGCAAAGCCGTCGACGTGTTCGGCTTCTTTCTCGAGAAAGCTTTTGGGGATGAACAGGGGGAAGTAGGCGTTTTCGTGCCCGGTTTCCTTGAACCGCCGGTCAAAGGCCTGTTGCAGGTTTTCCCAGATGCCCCATCCCCACGGTTTGATCACCATGCACCCCCGAACGGGCGAAATTTCGGCCAGGTCGGCTTCCTTGATGACTTCCTGATACCAGAGAGGATAGTTTTCGGAACGGGTTGGGGTAATTGCGGTCTTGGCCATGCGAACTGTGGATGAATGGGAGTGTAAAACAGAAGGGGAGTCGCCCTGATTCTAGGAAATTCGTCTGGTTTGTCCCAGCCAACATTCAAAACGGCCTGAACAAGTTGGCCGGATTGGGATATGTTGTCTGGCAGAATCAGGAAACGATACGGTTCGGTCGGTTCGCCAAATGGTGAAGGAGCATGCATGAAAAGGATTGGAATACTGACGGCGGGCGGTGATACGCCGGCGCTGAATGCCACGGTTTTTGGGGCCGTGACGCGGGCGAGCCAGTTGAAGGTTGAGGTTTGTGGATTGTTGCGCGGATTCGATTCCCTGTACGATCCCCGCTTGCCACATGTGTCGCTGAACCCGCTTTTTCGCACGATCCCCGAACTGGACCCGGACGTGGGCGGCACGATTCTGGGCAGCAGTCGCCGCTACGTCGATTCATCCAAAGGTGCGGAGCTGGACCAGATTCTCGACCGGGTGCAGCGGCTGAAACTGGATGGGCTGATTTGTGTCGGTGGGGACGGAACACTGAACGGTTTGCAACCCCTGTGCGAAAGGATCCCAACCGTTCTCGCCCCCAAAACGATTGACAACGACCTGGGCCTGAACTACCCCAACGAATCCGACAAGTGGTACCGCGAAGAGAATACCGGGCATCCTGACGGTTACGTTTACCGGGAACAGGCCAGCAGTTTCACCAGCCCCACGGCTTTTCATCTGGACCAGATGGTGAACTATGCGACGCCAGGCTACGCCACCGCGGTTTTTGTTTCGGTGGGCGGTATTCGGCGAATTCGCACCACAGCGGAAAGTCACCGCCGGATTGCGATCATCGAAGTCATGGGGCGGCATTCGGGTTACATCGCCCTGGGCAGTGCCTATGGCCAGCCGGACATTATCCTCGTGCCGGAATCGCCGGTGGAGACCGACCGGCTGGTGGAACGGGTGCGCGAGCTCTATGCGTTGCAGCAGAACGTGTTGATCGTTTGTGGGGAGGGAATTGTCGGTCAGGCGGGAGAGGTTTTTGGCGACGAGGAACAGTCGCACGATCCGGCCGGGAATGTCCGCCTGAGTGGTGCCTCCGAGCGGCTGCGGACACTGCTGGTCAAAGAACTGGGCGACAGTTTTTTCTCGCGGCTGGGTCAGAACGACTCTGCCGCCAGTGCGATTTTTACCCGCAAGGTCGGTCATACCCAGCGTGGCGGCCGGCCAGTTGGATTTGACAGGTTTTACGCTTCGATGCTGGGTGGCAAAGCGGTCGAGTTGTTGCTGGAAGGGCACAACAACGTGGTCGCCACATTGCAGTGGAATTCCGAAGACGGGTTTTATGTTTCCGGATACGAAGGCAACGGCTTTCGGGACCGCTACGGGCTGATCCACGCCCGCAACCTGCATCCCTCTTTTTACGATCCTGTGCGGATGAACATTTCCCAGACCGGGATCGATTATCTGTTGCCGATTTTCACGAACTGCATTGGCCCCGAGGACGTGTTGTACATTCGCGAAACCCGCTTCGACTCCGGGAATCTGTTTCGCCGGTACCACAGTGTCAACACCGACATTGCCAAACGAACCCGGCGGCTGGAGTGATTCGCCGGCCCGACGCGGGCCTGCAGGGCGCACCCCGACGAAGACCGGGCGGGGAATAAAGTTGGCCTTTTGCCGCTGCCAGGCACCGGAAAAGCGTGCACATTTACTGGTTTTACATTACAGTGGACAGGCTGATTTATGCACAGTCATCTCCCGGATTTGAAAATGACCCGACGGTTCGTTACCGACCTCGCCGATGGTGAGAAAATTGAGGAAGTCTTTCTGGCCTCGGAAAAACAGCTTCGTCCCAACCGCGCTGGCAACCTGTACCTGCAAGTCCGCCTGTCGGACCGGACCGGATCGATGACCTGCATGTTGTGGAATGCCGACCAGCATCATTACGACGCTTTTTCCAATGGTGATTTCATCCGGATTCGCGGATCGGCACAGCTGTTCAACAACAACATGCAGATCATCGCCAAATCGCTTGAGAAAGTTCCCACCGAAATTATTGCCCCCGAGGATTTTGAAACGGTAACCGAAGCCGACGTGCGGGCGCTGATGGAGCGGTTGACCGGGCATCTGCGATCCATGGAAAATGTCCATCTGCGCAACCTTGCCGAAACAATCCTGGTCGACGACGACCTGATGGCCCGCATGAAGCGGGCTCCCGCCGGAATCAAGAACCATCACGCCTGGCACGGTGGGTTGCTGGAGCATGTTGTCCAGTTGATCGATCTGGCCGCCGCTGTTTCGCCACTCTATTCCGAAGTCGACAACGACCTCCTGATCATGGGAGCGCTGTTGCACGACATTGGCAAAATCGAGGAATTGACCTTCGATCCCGATTTCGGGTACAGCGATGCCGGACAACTGCTCGGCCACCTCGTCCAGGGTGTCACCATTCTGGAACGGAAAATATCTGACTGCGAGCGGCAATCGGGCGAAAATTTCCCGGTCGAGCTCGGTCTGCGGCTGAAACACATGATTGTCAGCCATCATGGGACTGGCGAGATGGGCAGCCCGAGGGTGCCGATGACTCCTGAAGCGATTGTGTTGCATTTTCTGGACAATCTCGACGCGAAACTGGCCAGCGTCCGACAAATTGTGGCGGAAGACGTGAACACGGACAGCAACTGGACGGTCTATAATTCACAGTTGGGCAGAAAGATCTTTAAAGGCCTGAGAAACGAAGCCAACTGAGCCGCCGGTCCAGGCGGCTGAATGAGGAAGTGTTCCAGTCGGTTTTCCCTCGCAAACGCGTCGGGTTGCCAGAAAAGGGCAACTTCAAAAGGCCCGGAATGGTCAGCGCCAACCATGCACCAGGAACAAAAAACAAGGGTAATGACCATCCGCAAGGCGCCAACGGTCTGTCAAGCTCAAGAATTGGGGTACGATGGACGGTCCTCGTCCGGCGAAAGCCGCGAAATTCGACGGACGAGGACGTCCATCGTACGTTCACCATCCAGCTAAATCACCCCCTTCGCCCGGCATCGTCTCGCCCCATCTACCGGAATTGTCCCGTTGACCGAAACGTCCGGAGGCACACCAATCTCTGGCCTGAGACGTGTCTGGACCAGGTGTCGAGCCCGTCCGCAGTTGTTTTTTGTCCCTCAGATTCCAGTTCGTTTCCGGGACCCCAATCTGCAGTCATTCTGAAAACAGTACCCGGCCCCTGTTTTTTCCGGATTCTTCTCCGCTGGCCCAGTCCACTTTTTCACCAAACAATTCCGTCTGTGCATCCCTCCGTTGTGTCGGGTCTGACCCCTGACGGGATCGCCTGTTAAACTTCACTGAATGAACGAAATCCAAAATAACGAAACGCCGCAATACGATCCGGCTGAAATCGAAAAACAGATTCTTGCCTTCGTCGGCAAACCCACTTACCAACCTCTCAAACCGCGAGTCATCGCCTCGAAACTCGACTACGACGCCGACCAGCGCTATCTGATGCGGCGGATCATCAAACGTCTGGTCCGCGAAGGCCGTCTGGTATGGGGTGCCCGACACCTTGTGATGACTCCCAAAGCCGAGGCGGCGGCAGCGGCAAAAAAGAAAATCGCCGCCAAACCAGATGCTGGACGACAAGCGGCCACCATGGAACCGGAACGCAAAAAAACCGCGTGCCCCGCCACCGTTCCACCGTCGCCGCCGGAATCCGGTTTCCAGCCGGCCACATCCCGGCCGGAAAAACCTCGCGGCAACAAAAAAAATGCCGACAAGATCCCTGAAACGTCTTCGACGGCACCTGGCACGGCCCGGTCAGGTTCTACCCGGTCCGACGAAATCGTCGGCGTCTACCGCCGGGCCAGCGCCGGGTACGGGTTTGTCAGCCCCGACGGATCACCTGCTGGCGACCGTTCCCAGGATGTCTTCATACCCCAGGGCCGCGCCGCCGATGCCGTGGACCGAGACATTGTTCGGGTCAAAATCCGCCGCGGCCGGGCTGGTCCCCGCCTGCGCCTCACCGGCACGGTCATCGACGTCGTCCAGCGAAAACGGCATCGCTTCGTCGGCACCCTGATTCAGCGTGGCAAACGGCACATGGTCAATGTCGATGGTTCCGATTTCGACCGTCCGATACTGGTCGGAGATGCCACCGCCCGCAGTGGCAAGGAAGGTGACAAAGTCGTCATTGAGATGATCCGTTTTCCAGCCGAGGACATCGTCGGCGAAGCCGTCATTATCGAACTGCTCGGGCCGCGCGGCCAACCTGGCGTCGATACCCAGACGATCATCTGGCAATTCGGACTGCCGGGAGAGTTCCCCGACGAAGTCATCGCACAAACCCGTCAGCAGGCCGACCAGTTTACGGAAAAAATCGAAGCCGGCAGGATCGACCTTACCGGCGATGTGATCGTCACCATCGACCCGGCCACCGCTCGCGATTTCGACGATGCCATTTCGCTGACCCGCAACGACAACGGCACCTGGCGGCTGGGTGTTCATATTGCTGATGTCTCCCATTTCGTTCCCGCCGGCACACCGCTCGACGTCGAAGCCCTCGAGCGGGGCAACTCGGTTTATCTGCCCGACCGGGTGATACCGATGTTGCCCGAAACACTCTCCAACGGGCTGGCCAGCCTGCAACCGGACCAGCTGCGCTACACCCTGTCCGTCCACATGACCATCGACCAGGACGGCATGGTTCTGGACACGGAGTGGTGCCGGGGAGCGATCCGCAGTGCGCACCGCTTCAACTATGAGGAAGTCGATGAATATCTGGCCGATGACAAACCGTGGAAGGAGCGATTGTCGCCAGAGGTCTTTCAGCTTGTTCGCGACATGCACACCCTGGCGATGACAATGCGTCGCCGCCGGATGAAACGCGGCTCCATCGATCTGGTCTTGCCCGAAGTCACGATTGATCTCGACGAAAACGGAGCCGTCAGTGGTGCCCACGTCGAGGTAAACACCGAGAGCCATCAAACGATCGAAGAATTCATGCTGGCCGCAAACGAATCAGTCGCCCAGAAGCTGGCCGATCTCGGTCACCTCGTGCTGCGCAGAATTCACGAGCGTCCCAGCGAGCGGCGACTGAAGGAGCTGACCGAGTTCGTCGAAAGCCTTGGCATCGAATGCGACAGCCTTGAGGACCGCTTTGAACTCAAACGGGTCGTCGAACTGGCCAACGACATGCCCGAGCGCCAGGCCGTGCACATGGCGGTTCTGCGCAGCATGCAAAAAGCCGTTTACAGTCCCAAAGTCGAAGGCCATTACGCCCTCGCAAGCAAGGCCTATTGCCATTTCACCTCTCCCATCCGCCGCTATCCCGACCTGGTCACCCACCGCATGGTCGGCGCCGTGATCGATGGTGAACGGCCGCGTGCCGATCTGGACTATCTGAACCGGGTTGGCCTCCAGTGCAGCGATACCGAACAGCGGGCCGAACAGGCCGAACGGGAACTGAACAAGCTGAAGATGATCAACTATCTCAGCAGCCGTCTGGGACTGGAACTGGACGCCGTCATCACCGGTGTTGAATCGTGGGGTGTTTTTGTTCAGGGGATCGAGTTGCCCGCCGAAGGGCTGGTTCCAGTCGAAAACCTGCCGTTCGACCAGTACACCTTCGATCCCGCGGCCCGCAGAATGTCCGGACGCAAGCAGGCCAACCAGTTTCGCCTCGGCGACCGCCTGCGGGTTTCGGTCGAAGTGGCCGATCCCGACAAACGGGAACTGACCTTTGGACTGGCAGACGGTTCCCGCAGTGGGAAATCGGCTGGCAAGATTCCCCGTCGGGGTCCCGAAACAGGTGGCAATCGCGTCCGGGTCAAACGCAAGAGAACGGAGCCGTCGGGAGCGGAGGAGTCGTCGCCCTGGAAAAGCGACAAAAAATCTCCATCGGCCTCGCGGCCCTCCAAACCGAAAAATTCCGGCAAGCCGCCGCGGCGGAAGAGACGTTAGGCGGACACGGGAAACGACTGCTGCCAGGGACTTGCACAATCAGGATTTCCGGGTTCCACTTCACCCTGGTAACGCGTAAACGTTCACGGGTCGATAACAC
>JBGSVU010000041.1:0-3374 GCA_041752775.1 Pirellulaceae bacterium
CGACAAGCCGTTGCCTTCCCTGTTTTTACCCCAACAGTCCGAAACAGCATGTCCGATTTCAGCAAGTGCGAACTGCTCGAACTGAACCTCGCCGAGGTTCGGGACAGGCGTTTTGAGGTGGCCGTGTTGCCGATGGGGGCAACCGAGCCGCACAATCTGCATTTGCCCTATGGCACCGACGTTTTCGAGGCGACCACAATTGGGAGGGAGATCTGTCGGGCCGCCAACGCGGCTGGTGGCCGGGTCGTGCTGTTGCCGACGTTGCCGTTCGGAACAGAAACGAATCTGCAGGAGTTTCCCCTCGCGATCAACCTGAATCCGTCCACGATCACCACCATTCTGGCTGATGTGGCCCAGTCGCTTGAAAACAGCGGTATCCGGAAACTGCTGATCCTGAACAGTCATGGCGGGAACGACCTGAAACCGGTGCTGCGCGAGTTGTACCCGCGGACACAGGTGAAGCTGTTTTTGTGCAACTGGTACCAGACGATTGCGGATGTTTCCGGTAAAATCCTCGAGCATCCAGACGATCATGCGGGTGAGATGGAAACCAGTTTCATGCTGGCCTGGCACCCGGAAACAGTCGCGAGGAATACGGATGGCTCATTGCGGGCCGATGCCGGCGAGAAAAAACCTTCGCGGTTTGAGGCGATTAACCGGGGCTGGATCAACATCTCGCGTCCATGGCACTTGTTGACGACCCAGTCCGGTGCCGGCAACCCGCATACAGCGACGGCAGAGAAAGGGGAGCAGTTGATGGCGGCAATTGTGGAGCGGATCAGTCCGTTTCTGGTGAAACTCTCGGAAAGCGTAATTGATGAACGGTTCCCCTACTAAGCGTCTGCCGGAAAAGGGGGCAGACCCCTGGAAAGGCAGAGAGGGTCAGACCCCTTATGGGACAGGCTCCAATGGCTGGATTTCGCGAAAGGGCAGGGGAGCGATTGGCGGAGTGCGCTGGGGTCAATGGATGGCCGAATGGCTGGCCGGTCTGTGTTGCGTCGCTCTGTTCACCGGTCCGGCTCGCGGCCAGGAAGGCGTGGATACGGTCGTCGTCCGCAAAAGTTCTGACTCTTCGGAGACGTTTGAGCGCAAGGGACAGATCGTCCAGTGGCGCGGTGGCGAATTGCAGCTGCAGTCCAAAGACACCCTGCGAAAAATTGATACCGCTGACGTGGTTGCCGTGCGAACCCTGTGGCCGGAAAGTTTTGATTTGGCCACCAGTCAGATCCGGCAGCGGCGGTTTTCGCAGGCGGTCGGTCCGCTGCAGGACGCGCTGGGCGAAGAAACGCGGGAATGGGCGGTCGCGGAAATGCAGGCGACGCAAGTGCGGTTGCTGGAATTGACTGGTCAGCCTCACGCCGCGGCGATTGAGTATCTGAAGATCATGATCGACGATCCCCGCTCGCGACACTTCGCTACGATCCCGCTGGCCTGGGAAACACAACAGATACCCGTCGCGATGCAGGAAGATGCCAGAAAATGGATGGCCACCAAAGTTCCCGCAATCCGTTTGCTGGGGGCCAGCTGGTTGTTGGCGACGATTGATCGCGACCAGGCCACGGCAGTTCTGGAACAGCTAAGCCGGGATATTGAGCCACAAATCGCGCATCTGGCATCGGCCCAGTTGTGGCGATCGACCTGGGTTTCGGCTGATGCATCCACGCTGGCCAGATGGTCAGAGCAGGTGCAGCGGATGCCCAATGAAATTCGCAGCGGCCCCCTGTTGATGCTGGCAGAAGCCCATGAAAAAAATGGGGCGACCGACCAGGCGGTGATCAGCCTGATGCAGGTTCCGATCCTGCACGAGGCGGACTGGGCTCACGTTCGGCGTGCACTCGATCGAGCGGCAGAGATTCTGGAACGCCATGAACGGTTCGACGAGGCCGGACGGGTCCGGAACGAGCGGGCAAACTCGTTTCCGGAAACAACGTCCACGCGCCGTGCAGCAAACGTATCGCAATAGGCGTTCTGCGCTTTTGCAGCGGAACGCGTCCACCCCCGGCCTGCAACTCTGGAGGCGTCAGGCAATGCCCGGCACGCCCAGGACCGAAAATCCGCAGTGACATGTTTGGGGTGGCCGGAGCGGGTAGAATACTCAAGAATGCCGAATGGTTCGGGGCGAAGGCAATTTCAGGGAAGTTACATGACGATCAGATTCAGTGAAGGGTTCGGGCGGTGGCCGGTGCGGATGGGCACCTGCCTGTTGGCGGCAGGGTTGCAGTTGGCCACGCGGCCTGTTTTCGGATGGCAGGACGGCGGAACGAATGCGACGGAGGCCAAATCGGACAGTTTTTTTCAGATCGTTTTTTCCGGGGGCGTGATTGGCATCATCATTGTGGTGGTGTTGCTGTTGCTGTCCGGGCTGGCAGCGTACCTCGTGTTTGATCATCTCCTGACGATTCGTCGCAGCGAAGTTCTGCCGGAGGGTCTGGGAGAGCAGGTCCGTCAGGCGCTGGTCAACCAGGACCTGGGCGCGGCGCAGCGGGCCTGTCAGCAACAACCGAGTCTGTTGTCGTTTGTGCTGATGCATGGGATTGGAGAACTGGAGTTTGGCTGGAGTGCGGTCGAAAAGGCGCTGGAGGAATCATTGGCGGAACAGTCTGCCAGGCTGATGCGCAAGATCGAATACCTTTCCGTGATTGCCAACGTGGCGCCCATGGTGGGATTGCTGGGAACGGTGACCGGCATGATTATGGCTTTTCGCCAGGTTGCAACGACGCAGGGAATGGCCAGTGCACCGCAACTGGCGCAGGGGATTTATTCCGCCCTTGTCACGACGGTGGGTGGGTTGCTGGTGGCGATTCCCGCGATCGGGGCCTATGCCATTTTTCGCAACCGGATCGACCAACTGATAGCCGAAGCGGCTTATGCGGCACAGCATGTGTTTGGACCGTTGCGCAAAAGGGCGCGACGGCGGAGCGAGTCCTGATGAAAATTCCACGTGTTCCGGCAGCGCGACGGGCGGGCATCAACATGACCCCGATGATCGACGTGGTTTTTCTGCTGGTTATTTTTTTTCTGGTCAGCAGCCATCTGGTTCGGCAGGAAAACCAGATTGAACTCGCCTTGCCTGTGGCGGCCAGCGGCGAGGACGACATGGACATGGAAACGCCGCGCGTGACGATCAGCGTGCAGGATGACGGCAGCCTCTGGCTGGCAGGCCGGAAGGTTACGGCCGGGGAGTTGCCTGGTCGCCTGGCGCGTCTGAGGCAGGACCAGGGTGACGCCATGGAAGTCCGTGTGCGGGCGGGACGTGGGCTGGCCTATTCGGCCGTCGAACCGGTGATGCTGGCCTGTACCAGGGCGGGAGTCTGGAATCTGACCTGGTCGGTATATCGGGAGGCCCCCTCGCGATGATCCGTTACAGAAAGAAA
>JBGSVU010000042.1:0-8449 GCA_041752775.1 Pirellulaceae bacterium
ATGCACACAGGTTTTGCCCTGGCGAAACAGCTTTGGACCGAAACCCGATTGGCGAACTTCTGCTCAGTCAGGATGACAGAGCTGCCCCTTTCCTGAAAAAAAGACCCCCGTCCCTCTTTTCCCAACCCTATTTTCCACGGGCATTGAATCGGGTGATTCGTCGGGTGATACTGTCAGATCACCATCCACGCCTGACTGGAAGTTCAATGATACCCACGCTGAAAAAGGTCTTTGTTGCGACTTCGTTACTGGCATTCTCGCTGGTGTTGGCCGGGCAGGACGCCGTGGCTCAATCACTCACCGCGAGTCTGGTCGCCGACGATCCGGCCAAGCTGGCCGAAGAAGCCAGAGCCGTTGGCAATATCGTCCGCGGCGCGATCCTGTTCCATCAGGGAAATATCAACTGCGCCAAATGCCACCGGCCATCCGCTGAACAGGACCGGCTCGGCCCCGACCTCAGCCGGCTGGAGCCGGACGTTACCGACGCGCACCTGATCGAATCGATCCTCCAGCCCTCCAAAACGATCCGGAAAGGATTTGAAACGACGCTTATACAGGATGTCGACGGACGAGTCTTCAGCGGAATCGTACTGAGTGAAGATCCGCAGCAGGTTGTGATTCGCGACAGCCGGAACATCGACCAAACCCTGACCCTGCGACGCGAGGACATCGAAGAAATGAAGCCCGGCGCCCTTTCCAGCATGCCGGAAAACCTGGCCAACGAGCTGAAGGATCGTCAACAGTTTCTTGACCTGTTGCGGTACGTGATTGATGTCAGGGAACGCGGGCCCGAATTGATCGAGACACAAAACGTCGCAGTCCGCCGCGAACTCGAGCGGGAATTGAAGGGGCTGGTGCTGCTGCAGGAGCTGAATTGCATCGCCTGTCATGGCTCACAGAGCATTTCGGATGTCTTGCCTGCGAAACAGGCACCTCGACTGAAATGGTCAGCGAAATGGCTCAATCCAGACTGGATGGAGCAATTCATCCGCAACCCGCACGCGGCGAAACCGGGAACCACGATGCCGGAGATTCTGCAGCCAGGGCCTGAGGGCGAACAGGCGGCAAAAGCAATCGCGCATTTCCTCGTGGCACAATCCGAAAACTCCTTTGCAGTGGAAGCCAGCGATCCGGTCTCTGCCGCTCGTGGTCACGAGTTGTTCGGTTCCGTTGGCTGTGTCGCCTGTCATTCGCCGCGAAACGGGCAGGCCGTCGAACAACCTTTGACCGGTTCTACTCCGCTCGGTGAGCTGTCGTCCAAATACAACGCCAGCGGGCTGGTTGAATTTCTGGAAAATCCGCTGGCCGTGCGACCTTCCGGACACATGCCCAACATGCGACTCACGCATCGCGAAGCGACGGACATTGCCGACTTCCTGCTTCAGTCGGTCAGCGAAACCTCAACACGCTGGAAGCTGGATTTGGAACTTGCCAAACAGGGCGAGTTGCTTTTTTCAAAAAACAATTGTCATGCCTGCCACACCGATCTTCTCGGTGGGACTGTCCTGCCCGTCGCCCAAACGCCGCTCGACCAACTGAGACCCGGTCAGGGTTGCCTTTCGGGAGCAAGAGGAGACTGGCCCGGATTCCAGCTGGGCGAGGACGAGCGTCAGTTCATTCACGCGGCCCTCGGCCGCCAGGCCGATGAGCTGACTGCCGGGCAGAGCCTGGACGTCACTCTTCACGCGTTCAATTGCCTGGCCTGTCACGACCGCAACCAGCTGGGAGGTGTGAATGCCGATCGCAATCCGCATTTCCAGACAGCCAATTTGAACCTGGGTGAGCAGGGCCGGATTCCTCCGACCCTGACCGGCGTCGGTGCCAAGTTAAAACCGAAATGGATGCGCGAGGTGCTGGTAACTGGCAGGACGATTCGCCCTTACATGAAAACGCGAATGCCGCAGTTCGGCGAAACGAATGTGGGGCACCTTGTCGAGCTGTTTCAGTCACTCGACCAGTTGCCGGAAACCAGCATCGCCAAATTCGAAAACCAGGAAGAGATGCGCAAGACGGGGCTGGAGCTGGCGGGAACCAACGGGCTCAATTGCGTTTCCTGCCATACTTACCAGTACAAACTTTCCGACACGATGCCCGCGGTGGATCTGACCGAAATGGCCGAGCGACTGGAAAAGGAATGGTTCTATCGTTACATGCTGGCTCCGCAATCGTTCAGTCACAATACCGTCATGCCTTCGTTTTGGCCGGGCGGAAAATCAGTGCGCAAAGACCTCGCCGGAACAGCCGAAGATCATATCGAAGCGCTCTGGCAATATCTGCTGGATGGCCGGCAAGCCCCGATGCCGCATGGCGTGGTGCGCGAGCCGCTGGAGATCCTGGTGACGAACGAAGCCCAGATGTTGCGGCGCAGCTATCCCGGAATCGGCAAACGCGGTATCGGGGTGGGCTATCCCGGGGGCGTGAATCTCGCATTCGACGCGGAACAAATGCGGCTGCACGCCGTCTGGAAAGGCAAGTTTGTTGATCCCGGCGGCGTGTGGACGGGGCAAGGATCGGGCAATGTGCAACCCAAAGGCAAAACCCTTGAGTTCGCCCAGGGGCCTGACCTTGATGACCAGCAACTGCCCTGGACCGTCGACGACGGGCGGCCCCCGAATCACCGTTTCAAAGGTTATGTTCTGGACGCCGACCGCCGGCCAGCGTTTCGTTACACATTCGATTTGGTCGAAGTCGAAGATTTCTTTTCCGAAGTCACCGGCGATCCAGACCAGGCCAGCCATCTTCGGCGAACAGTATCGATGTCGTCACCTGCAGGACGGAGCCAGTTGCGATTCCGCATCGCTTCCGCGGACAAGATCTCGGCCGAAGGGCAAAATCTCTATTCGATTGGCGACCGTTTGAAAATCCGGTTGCTGTCGGACCAGAC
Source organism: Pirellulaceae bacterium (assembly GCA_041752775.1). Lineage (GTDB taxonomy): Bacteria > Planctomycetota > Planctomycetia > Pirellulales > Pirellulaceae > BJ22. The sequence continues at coordinate 2,885 of JBGSVU010000042.1, forward strand.
ATTACAAATCATTGACGTTGCCGACCACGGGCAACGACTGGAAATCCAGTTCGATATTGTGCCCGGCCAACCGCAGGAACTGATCGTTGATTATTTCTGGGAGTAGCCCGGTAGCGTCCCGGTTGTTCGAATAACGCTTCTCAAAATCGCTGAGACAACGAATCACTGTCGCCTCAACCCTGAAGAATTCCCATGACATCGCTGCTAAAGCTGGTTTACCTGTTGACCCTCGTGTTGCTGCCACAACAGGAGCCGCTGGGCGAATTCTGGGGTACCGGCGAAGAAGAAGCCAGGTTCTACAGGATGGTCGATATCCCGCTACCAAAAGAGCTGGCCATCGAGGCGGCGAGTTTTGAAGTCATGCCCGATCAGCAGCAACTGGCGATTGGGACCCGGCGTGGCGACATTCTCATGGTCGAAGGCGCCTTCGATGTTCATCCGGAACCGAAATTCACGACCTTTGCCAGTGGCCTGGATGAAGTTTTCGGAATGGCCTGTCGGGACGGTGCGTTTTACCTGACCCAGCAAACAGAAGTCACACGAGTCACCGACACCGACCAGGATGGCCGGGCGGACCAGTTTGATACGCTGAGTGATGACTGGGGTTTTCGCAATTACCACGAGTTTGCTTTTGGCTCCAAGCCCGACCGCGATGGCAATATCTGGGTGGCCCTCTGTCTGTCGGAGTCTTACAACTCAAAAGTCCCCTTTCGCGGCTGGTGTCTGAAGATCACACCGGATGGCAAGACGATTCCTGTTTGCAGCGGGATTCGCAGTCCCTGTGGCATCGGCCCCAACGAGCACGGCGTGATGTTTTACGCGGAGAGCCAGGGTCCATGGAATGGTTCCTGCTCGCTGAAAGTGCTTGAGCCTGGCGGGTTTATGGGTCACCCCATCAGTTACAACTGGTACGGGCTGGCGCCCGGGATGGGACCAGCTCCTGTCGAGCCCAACACTCCGTCGCGAATGGAGACAGAGCGCAAGAGGGTGAAAGAACTGGTTCCTTACGCTGTTGTCTTTCCCTACATCCGCATGGGCCGGTCCATTTCAGGGTTCATGGTCGACGAAACCGGTGGCAAGTTTGGTCCGTTTGAAAATCAGATTTTCATTGGAGACTTCAGCCTCGGCGTGGTCATGCGTGCGACCACCGAAAAAATCAATGGCGTTTGGCAAGGTGCCTGTTATCCGTTTCGCGAAGGATTTGACACCGGCCTGCTGGCCCTGCAGTTCACGCCGGGTGGCAGCCTGATCGCGGGGGGTACGAATCGCGGCTGGCCCGTTCGCGGCCCGAAGGCCTATGCGATTCAGCGTCTGGACTGGACGGGGCTGGTTCCGTTTGAGATCAGGGAGATCCGGGCGCGACCGACTGGCTTTGAAATTGCCTTCACCAAACCGGTGGATCGTGAAATTGCGTCCCGGCCGGACGCCTATCAACTGAAGACGTTTACGCACATCTATCACGCGGGTTATGGCAGTCCCGAAGTGGACCAGACTGTGCCCAAAACCGTCGCCGCAGCGGTGAGCGCCGATGGAATGAAAGTTGAAATTGAGGTCGAAGGTTTAGTGCAGGGACATGTGCACGATTTCCACTTGCCGGAATTGCGGTCGTCGGAGGGCGAACAGCTGTTGCACGCGAGCGCGTATTACACGCTGAACGAAATCCCCAAACAGGAAGCGGAAGATCCGGAGTCGGGCCTGCCGGCGACGGGTTCAACGACAGGGATCATCGATTTCGGGCGCCCGGACGATGCGCTGCAATTGGTGGGACAGTCGGGATCCATCCTGGTTCCCGAATCCAGCGTCCAGTGCCAATGGGTTTTCAAAGACGGCGTTCTGACCGCTTCGCCAAAATGGGATAGCGTGGTCAGTCCCCAAGCGTACCGGGATTTTCGCCTGCACCTGGAGTTCTGCCTCAACGACGCCGGCGATGTGCCGCGGGAGAGGAGCGGCAATTCGGGCGTCTACATCCAGCAGCGCTATGAACTGCAGATCCTGAATTCGCACGGCGTGACCGGTACCGATTACAGAATGGACGATTGCGGCTGTATTTACGGACTGAAGAAACCCGACAGGCTGGTTTGTAAACCGCCAGGCGAGTGGCAATCGTACGATATCGCCTTTCGGGCGGCGCGGTTTGAGGGCAGCCGGAAAACCGAAGACGCCCGAATCACCGTTTACCACAACGGCGAGCTGATCCATGACGACTTTGTTTTGAAGAACAAGACCGGCGCCGGTAGCCCCGAAGAAAACTCCGATCGCCCGATCAAGTTGCAGGGACACCACAACGAGGTTCAGTTCCGCAATGTCTGGATTCAACGCTTGTCGTTGGGCGATCAGGAAGCTGTCGATGAGACTCCGAAAATCACCGTCAGCCAGAAAACACTTCCTCTTGCCGGCGAGGCGTTCAAATTGAACGGTTCCGATGCGTTCGTGATCCTGCCCAAAGGCCCACGCGACGCAAAAAACCGAATCCCGTGGGTCTGGTACGCGCCGACGCTGCCGGGACTTCCAGCCGAAGAAGAGTTATGGATGTTTGAGCGATTGACCCAATCGGGAATCGCGGTCGCTGGAATTGACGTGGGTGAATCGTTTGGCAGCCCGGAGGGCCGGGCGAAGTTCGATGAGTTTTACAACTATCTGGTGACGTCGCGAAACTTTGGCAGCAAACCCTGCCTGCTGGCCAGAAGTCGCGGCGGATTGATGCTCTACAGTTGGGCGGTTGAAAACCCGCAATCTGTTTCCGGCATTGCGGGAATTTATCCGGTGTGCAACATCGCCAGTTATCCCGGTGTCGGGCGGGCGTGCGGCGCGTATGGCTTGACTGCTGAACAACTTCAGGCTGATTTGACCTTGCACAATCCGGTCGATCGGCTCGCTCCGCTGGCGGCGGCCAAAGTCCCGATCTTTCACATCCATGGCGATCAGGACGACGTCGTTCCACTTGCTGAAAACTCGGCGCTGCTGGCGGAGCGAATTCGCAGCCTCGGAAGCGAAGTCGAACTGGACGTCGTTGCCGGTCAGGGGCACAACATGTGGGATGGGTGGTTTCAGTCAGAGCGACTGGTTGAATTCGTCTGTGACTGCCTTGGTCGGGCCATGTACACACACCCGGTACCGGAAAGCGAATTGTGGTTGACTTTTCCGGGTGGCGACGGGCCGGGCAAAGGCAGGCACATCGTCCTGATTGCGGCAGAACAGGAATATCGCAGCGAGCAATCGATGCCGATGTTGGCCAGGATTCTGGCGCAACGTCACGGCTTTGATTGCACGGTGCTGTTTTCGGTTAACGAACAGGGCGAAGTCGACCCGACTCTGCCGGCACCTTTCGAAGACAAAACCAGACACCACCGCATTCCGGGACTGGAACATCTGGCCGAGGCCGACTGTCTGATCTGGATGTCCCGTTTCATGCAACTGCCGGATGACCAGATGCAACATTGGCACGATTACTTTGATTCCGGGAAGCCGATCGTGGCACTTCGAACTGCCAACCACGGTTTTTGGGGGGGAAAGCCCTATTCGAAAAACGGGAAAAACGTGTCGCCAGGTGAATTGCTCGGCGGATCTTTCATGGAGCACCACGGAGGTTGGCACAGCGAATCAACCCGGGGCCAAATTGTCCCGGAAAACAGGGCACACCCGATCCTGATGGGTGTCGATGACATCTGGGGCACCTCGGATGTCTATCGCTGCCACAATGACAAATTCCCGGTTCCCGCCGACTGTCAGGTATTGGTCAACGGCCAGCCTCAGGTGAATCTCAGCCCCGATTCTGCGCTGAACCGGGACAAGGAGCCGCTGCCGATTGCCTGGATCAAAACCTGGACAGGCAACCGGGAATTGCCGGGAAGGATTTTCCATTTCACCATGGGTTCGGCCGAGGACTTTGCCAATGCCGGAGTTCGCAGGTTGACGATCAACGCGGTGTACTGGGGACTGGAAATGGAAGACTCCATTCGTGGCGACAGTTCCGTCGATTTCGTCGGCGAATATCACCCGCTGAAGTCCGGTTTCAATTACGAGGAACTCGGGGTAGCGCCGCACAAACCGGGTTATTACAAGTAGTCCACTTCAGGCATTGTCGAACACAAACGGCAAGGTCGAATCTGTTACATTGATCGCTGGCTCCCAACCCGAGGTCAAAGCAATGAATCAGTTTCCAGGGAATTGCACCATCGTACTCATCGTGGCATTGATGTGGAGTGCGTTGACTTCCACAGCAGTCGGGCAGAGCGCCGACCCCATCGACAGGATCGAGCTGATTGAGCGGGCCGTTGACCGACTGATCCAGATTCAGGAACAGGATGGAGCGTGGCCTTACGAAGGCGTTTACCGCGTGGGTGGCAAAATACCCGTCGGTTATCGGGTCGGCGGAACAGCGATTGTCTGCTGTTCGTTACTGGACGCTCCGGTCAAGGATCGAAGCAGGGCCGACGAAGCCATTCGTCGTGGAATCAAACTGATTTTGGACGAACTGGAACATCCGCTGATGAAAGTCAGCGTGGTTAATGAATATGATGTCCGAGTCTGGGGCCATATCTACGCTTTGGAAATTTTTTCCCGACTGAAGTCGAGCGGGAGATTTACTGATTTCGGGGACGAGGTGAATCTCTGGATCGACAGGCTGGTTGACATTCTCGTCCAGGAGCAGCTTGAGGATGGTGGCTGGAATTATGCTTCTCGGAACCAGCACGCCAGTTTTGTTACGGCTCCGGCCTTGCAGTCCCTGATGCTTGCGCGAGCCAATGGCGCTGAGTTCGAAGAGTCCGTTATGGAACACGGTGTAAAAGCCCTGGTCGCGAGCCGGGGCAAAAACGGCGCTTTTGCCTATAGCGGCACGACGAGTGTGACGGGCGGCGGGGAAAAGATACCTGGTTCGATCGCGCGGAATCCGGTCTGCGAGGCGACTTTGCTGATGCTCAGTCAAGGCGATACCGATCGTTTGCGTTCGGCGATCGACGCGTTTTATGAACATTGGGACGAACTGGAAAAGCGACGCGGGAAAACGGGCACGCATCTGCCGCCGTATGGGATCGCTCCCTACTATTTTTACTATGGGCATCGCTATCTGGCCCAGTCGATTGAGCTGTTGCCGTCGGAGTTGCAGGAGCAGGAGTACCAGCGATTTGAGGCTGTATTGCGAAAAACACTTGATGACGATCACACGTGGAACGATCGTGTGTTTGAACGCTCGCGTGCTTTTGGCACCGCCATGAGTGTCCTGGCCCTCAGCCGCAACGCCGTCCCGCTGCCTTCAAAGCCAATCGTCGCAAAAGACGAATGACGGCCAGGGGCTCGTGCTGTACCAGACCAGTTATTGCTGTAAGGCGACCGGGAAGGGTACTGAAGGCCCACCGTCCTCAATTTTCGCGGCTTGTTGTTTGGGTGGGGGATGTGTTAGCCTGATTTGGTCGCGGCGGCGGCAGGTTGCAACAGGCTTTTTGGGCGCAGGAATTTCGACGCAGGTTCATCGTCGAGGACTGCGCGACACGATCACTGGCTGAACGCGAGTCGGCGCTGTTGCGACGAAGTTGATCGCCCTGGTCGCGTGCAGGGGCGATCAAT
>JBGSVU010000043.1:0-2577 GCA_041752775.1 Pirellulaceae bacterium
GTTATCGACCTGTGAACGCTTAACTTCAGCCCAGCCGACTCGCGCCATCAGGAATTGTAGAACACCGGAGCCACCGGTGTGGATCGTAACACGCAACGGAGATCTGCGGGGATCGGGGGCAAACAGGAACCCAATCCAGGGGGTGGCAAAAATTGGGGCTCCCCTTTCGTCGAGCGTTTCCGGTTCGCCCGGAGCCTGTCGCAGAAGGGGTCTGACCCTCTCTGCCTTTCCCGCATCGTACCACACAAGTGACGATAGCAGGAATTTACCCCGGTAGGGGTTTGAAGCTATTAGCCGTGGGTTGAGCGCGGCGATACCCACGGAAACCAAATCTTGTTGAACGAGCACCCTGAAAGGGTGCCAGCCAGCTTGTTAAACGAGCACCCTGAAAGGGTGCCAGCCAGCGCTCCGGCGGCTCAGCAAAACAAAACAGCGTTCGGATCGTGTGAGGTGTTTTCTGGCACGCCCCGTAACAGAAAACCGACGCCCAAAACCACGATCCCAATTCGGTCTGAACCACTTTGAAAACCGAAAACCAGGTCTGACCCCGCGAAGCGTGCCGCGCGAAGCGTGCATAACTGGTGAATCGGGTGAATCGCTGCCAAGCCAACTGTACAGACTTGCCCAGCGGTAATTCTATCGGCACCTGCCACGGGCCTCTTTTGGATTTGAGCAGAGAATGGGTGGGTGGCACGTGGTTGGCACCTGTTGGGCCCTTTTGGGAGGTGCACCCATTGGGGAGGTGATTGGCAGCGGAAACAACCGCGATAGACACGCGGTCAGCCGTTCATTTTCTCGATCACCTTGACAATCTCGGAAATCACTCCGTGATACTGCTTCAGAATCGTCACAACACTGGCTTTGAAATGCAAATCCGAGTCGAAATCCCTCAGATTTTCCTTCAATTTCCGGGAGAGCCAGATTTCGTCCAGTGTTTTTTCGCAAATCGGAATTCCGAATGCCATCGCGTCATTCATGTCAGTTTTCACAAACGGATGTACTTTGGGCATGTGGCTTCAATCCAATTTCCGGGTTTGCGGGTTTTGTGAGAACTTCACCAATGGCACGCCACTTTTTGGGGCGACAAAGTTGGGTGCAGGGTCAGGAGTCTCTTAGCTGCCTGGAGATCAATGCGTAAACCGATGCGCGATCGGCTCATTCGGCCTGACCGGAAATCTGATTTCCCTGGGGGCTGCTTTCAGAGCCTGGCTGAAACCACGAATTTCAGGGGTGATCATGCTGCCGGGTGGGCGCGCCCTTTACCGGACGATCACCTCTTCGGATTTTTCTGGTGTCATGCAGCCACGCTCAATCGGGAGCTGCGGCAGTGAGCGATGCCCCTCGGTGCAGGAAGAATACGCGGCGAATTTATTCGGCGGGCAGACCTCTCTGGATCCGGTTTCCACCAGTTCGTGGTTTGGATGATGGATTCGGATAAAGATTGTGGACTGAAGATTTCGTCAGGTGAAAGTCGACCCCACCCGCTTTTTTGCCCAGCGGTTGGCGGCGCCTCGATTCCCGCTATTGCGGAGAGGAAACAACTCCATCCCAAAAACAATCCCGCCCGCCTCGCAGGTAAATCCTGACTGGTCGACATTGCCCGGCGAATCGCCAGGTTGCCTGGTATCAATCCACCTTTTTTTCAGCCAGTGGAGCCGATGGGAGTCGAACCCACGACCTCTTGCATGCCATGCAAGCGCTCTCCCAATTGAGCTACGGCCCCGTTTCAGGTCTGATGGAAAGTACCCGGCCCGCTGCCGAATGTCAAGCCGCAGTGGCGCTGACGGGGCGCGAAACCAACTTGTCACAGGCGGGAACGATTCCATGCAAACACCGGGATTTCCTGAGATTTCTGCGGCCCGTCCGCTTGCCCGACGACGCGACCAACCGGGAAGACTCCTGTACCCGTTCCTCGCGACTGTTGTGGCATTTCTTGCCGCCAGTTCAGGCCCGGTAATCGGCCAGTCGCAGAACATCGCCACGAAAGCTGAAACGGTCGATCAACCACAGGTCGACAGGGGAATTCCAGGCACGGACCCATTTCTGCTGGTTCTGGGAATCGCCCAGGATGGCGGATTTCCCCAGGCGGGTTGCCAGCGTGCCTGTTGCCGGGACGCGTGGGCAAACCATGAACTGCGGCGCCAAGTGAGTTGCGTTGCCGTGGTTGATCCCGAATCGCACCAGCGCTGGATGCTGGACTGCACACCGGACTTCAGGGAACAGCTCCATGAGCTCGACCAGGTTGACCCGCGATCCGGTCCAGGGCTGCTCAGCGGCATCCTGTTGACGCATGCCCACATGGGGCATTCCACCGGTTTGATGCATTTGGGGCGGGAAGCGGTCGGGGCGAACGGTGTGCCTGTGTTTGCCATGCCGCGGATGAAGCATTTTCTGGAAAGCAATGGACCCTGGGACCAGTTGACTCAACTCGGCAACATCCGGTTGACGGAGATTTCACCCGACCAGGCCTGGCAACTGTCCGGCAAACTTCGCGGGACCGCTGTCCCGGTCCCGCATCGCGACGAGTATTCGGAAACGGTGGCCTTCCTGATTGAAGGCCCGACTCAGAAAGTCCTG
>JBGSVU010000044.1:0-6751 GCA_041752775.1 Pirellulaceae bacterium
AACCCGGACCCGGCAAATTCCCGAACAGAAAACCCGGCATGAAACCATCATGGTCCCCGAACCACGCTCGCGCGTCGAAATGGAGACCCAGCAGCGAACCATGCCGGTCACCAAAACCCGGACCTGGATGGAAATGGTTCCGGTCAATCGCCAGCGCACGGTGATGCGAACCGTAACCCGCCAGGTGCCACGGGAACAGGTGCAAACCTGGCAAGTCTGCGTGCCCTTTCAGGTGCAGGTTCAGGTTCCGGTCCGGGTCTGCCGGATGGTTCCGAAAACGATTACCGTTCCTGTTTCCGGGTGCTGCTCCGACTGCCTGAACCGGATCGAGTCGGTCCAGGCAATTCGCAACGATCTGTCAGGCTTCTGTCAGGAAACCGCAGGGATCTGCCAGGATTGGCTTGGCGGCCAATAGCCGGCAGCGAAACCGGCGGAACGGGTTCCCGTCGACTCACGCGTCGGCGGTGACGCGGGAAAATCGCTTGCGGTCGGATTCCTTCAGCATCGTTTTGCGCAACCGGATCTGGGTGGGGGTGATTTCGACCAATTCGTCTTCTTCGACGTATTCCAGCGCGGCTTCCAGCGAAAATTTTCTGGGGGGTTTCAAGAGGATGTTTTCGTCGCTGCCCGATGCCCGCATGTTGGTCAGTTTCTTTTCCCGGGTCGGATTGACCGGCAAGTCATTGTTGCGGGCATTTTCGCCCACGATCATCCCTTCATAGACTTCTTCGCCAGGCGAAACAAACATGTCAGCCCGTTCCTGCAGCGTATTCAGGGCAAATGCGTTGACGCGTCCGGACACCGTCGAAACCATCACGCCGTTGGAACGGGTGGGCGGATCGGACTCCAGCGGGCGATACTCGTCGAAACGATGGTTGACAATCGCGGTACCCTGGGTGGCGTTGAGCATGCGGGTTCGCAATCCGATCAAACCGCGGGCCGGGATGGAAAACGATGCGAGCGAATAGTCGCCGCGGGCTTTCATTTCCAGCAATTCGCCGCGGCGGGCTCCGACCAGTTCCATAACCGGGCCAAACTTGTCGGCCGGAACTTCAATGGAAAGAATTTCGAAAGGTTCGTGCTCGACGCCATCAATTTTTTTGAAAACCACCTGCGGTTTGCCAACCGCCAGTTCGAATCCTTCGCGCCGCATGGTTTCAATCAGCACAGCCAGGTGCAGGACGCCCCGGCCGGATACCTTGAAGGTGTCCCCGGCGCTCTCGCAATCGACCCGCAGGGCGACATTCCGCTCCAGTTCCTTGGTCAGCCGGTTGCGCAGCTGGCGGCTGGTGACATATTTGCCTTCCCGCCCCGCCATGGGAGAAGTGTTGACCACGAACATCATTTCGATAGTCGGCTGGTCGACGTTGATCCGTTTCAGCCAGACGGGATGGTCCACATCACAGATGGTGTCGCCGATTTCGGCCGCTTCCAGGCCCACGATGGCGACCACGTCACCGGCAGCAGCGCCGATCACCTCGCGACGGCCGAGGTCATCGAAAACAAAGAGGTTGACAATTTTTGACTTGACCGAGCGGTTGTCGCTTTGCTGAATCAGCACATCCTGTCCGACGGCGAAAGAGCCCGAGCGAATGCGCCCAATAACGATGCGCCCCACGTAATCGGACCAGTCGAGAGTCGTGGCGAGCAGCGATCCACCGCCGCCTTCCTCGATTTCCGGACCGGGGATTTTTTCCAGAATCAGGTCCATCAACGGAAAGATGGTGTCACCCGGATCGTTCAAATCCATGCCGGCAAACCCCTGTTTGGCCGAAGCAAAAATGCAAACGAGACTGTCCAGCAATTCCTCGCCGCCCAGCTCCAGGATCAGTTCGTAGGTTTCATCGACGACTTCCAGTGTGCGGGCGTCGGGACGGTCGATCTTGTTGACCACCACGATTGGCCGCAGTCCTGCTTCGATCGCCTTGGACAGGACAAAGCGGGTTTGCGGCATCGGACCCTCGGCTGCATCGACCACCACGAGGGCACCGTCGGCCATCTGCAGTACCCGTTCGACTTCGCCGCCGAAATCCGCGTGGCCAGGCGTATCGATCACGTTGATTTTCACACCCTTGTAGTGAACGGCGATATTTTTGGCGAGGATCGTGATGCCCCGTTCGCGTTCCAGCGCGTTGCTGTCCAGAATCTGGTCGCCCTGCAGCTGATTTTCGCGAAACCGTCCGCACTGGCGGAGGATACAGTCGACGAGCGTGGTTTTGCCGTGATCGACGTGGGCGATAATAACGATGTTGCGAATGTCGCTGCGATTCATACTTGGGGCCAACAAGGCGTGAAGAGTGCCAAAAACGCGGATTATCGTCCCACAGATACGGAATTAGGCAAGGCCAAAGCAGCAAAATGCCGGCCCTCCACAACCCGAATCCCGTTCGCGGGGGCGTTATTTGCCAGCCGGCGGGGGCGAAGGGGGCTGGGGTAACGAAAAGCAGTAAAGATTTTCGAAGGTTCGCACGTACAGCCGCCCCCCGGCAATCGCCGGAGAAGCCGTCGTCGTTTCTCCCAGCGAATTGCTGGCCAGAACCTCAGGCTCCCGGGCCGCCTTCAACACCGTCACGGTGCCATCGCGACCGGTTATATAAAAATTGCCATTCGCCACTACTGGCGTCGAACGGTGTCGGTCAGCCAACAGGCGCTTTTCCCATACCAGATCGCCCGTGGTCGCATCGAGACAGGCCACGATTCCGTCCTCGCGGAACAGAAAGACCATGCCATCGTAAATCACGGGTGTGGCGACATCGGGTGACCCGCGCGGTTTCATCCAGTGCTGGTGCTGCTCGTCGTCGGTGATGTCACCGCTGCCGTCCGGTTTCAGCGCGAGGACTCGTCCGGTTTTGGCGCTGGGTGCGACAATCAATCCGGGCTGGGCAGCCGGCGAAGAAACGAAGCGGAGGAAATTGTTGTAGTTCTCTTTGGCGTTCAGTCCCGCACAGCGCCACAACTCATGGCCGTCCTCCAGTGCATGGGCGATCAGAAAATCGCCGCCATGGGTCAACAGAAACCGCTGCCTGCTGTCTTCGTAAAGGACGGGCGAAGCGTACGAGTGTTTGTTTTCCGCGACCGCGTCGGTCTCTCGTTTCTGTTCCCAGACCACATCGCCGGTGGACGCCTCGAGCGCGATGACCATTCCGAATCCGGGATCGCTGCTGCGCATCGCACCATGGATCAACTGCATGTACAACCGGTCGTCCACCCTGATCGGTGTGGTCGACATGCCGAACTGAATGTCGAACTGACCATATTTTTCCTGCAGGTCCAACTCCCAGACCGGTTCTCCCGCCATGTCGAAACAGCTCAGCACACCCGCTCCGGTCGTGGCCCAGACATGCTGTCCGTCCGTGATCGGGCTGGGCGAAGCCAGATTGGCATTGTCCATCCGGATCTCACGGTTTTTGCCACCCAGCGGCCGGCGCCAGATCTGCTGGCCATCCGGACCGATAGCCAGCAAAAACAAATCGTCGCCCGATTCGTCGGCCGTGGTGACAAAGACGGTCCCGTCCCAAACCACAGGCGTGCTGCCGCCCGGGCCGGGCATGGAAAATTTCCAGGCCAGATTTTTGTCCGCAGAAAATTCGACGGGCAGTTCCTGATCCGGTGCGAGGCTGTCAAATTTTTCGCCGCGCCACTGCGGCCAATTCTGCGCCGATACGACCGAGCGGCCCCCCAGGGACAACAGAACCAGCAAGGCGCCGGCGACAAACCAATGGGCAATTTGACGAGTTGCAGGCGACATGGATTTGTTCGTTCAAAAAAATTTTGCAGAAACAACAGCAATGCTTGCGCGTCAGGCATCCCACCGCCTGTCGGCGCAACTCCGGTATGACAATGATAAACGATCCGGCAGCATCTCCCAACTTGTGGCCCCAATATCCGCAGTTTTTAGCCGCCGATTTGATACATGGCACGCAGGGGAGGCCTGAAACCCGGATCGTCGATGCCGTGGCCCGGCTTTTTGGAATGCACACAGGCCTGCACCGCATGGATGATCTGGTCGTCGGATGCACCCCGCCGCAGCAGCCCCCGAATGTCGGTCTCATCGCTGGAAAAAAGACAATTCCGCAGTTGCCCCTCGGCGGTAATCCGCAAACGGTTGCAACTGCCGCAAAAAGGCTCACTCACCGAATTCACAAATCCAATCCGGCCGACTCCATCTGAAAAAAAGTAGTCGAGCGCAGGCTGGTGCGGATCGGCGCTGCTATCCGGATGCAGGGGGCCCAGTTCGGCTTCGATCATCGCTCGGACTTTTGCACCGGTCAAAACCTGGTTGCCAGCCCAGTTTCCGTCCGCGTCCAGCGGCATGAACTCAATGAATCGCAAATGCAGTTCCGACTGGCGGCAAAAGCGAACCAGCGGCAGCACATCCGGCTCGGTTATTCCGGCTATTGAAACTGCGTTGATCCGAATCGACTCAAAACCCGCCTCGCGTGCCGCCTGAATTCCCCGCAACACATCCGCCAGCGCATCGCGACGCGATATCTGGCGCACAATTTCCGGGCGCAGCGAATCGAGGCTGATGTTCAGCCGGTCCAGCCCGGCCGCGCGCAGCGGTTGCGCCGCAGAACCCAGCAAGGTCCCGTTCGTAGTCATTGCCAGGTCGACAATCCCCGGAATCCGGCGCAACAGGGCAACCAGTTCCTCAACTCCGTTGCGGACCAGGGGCTCTCCCCCAGTCAATCGAATCTGGTCGATTCCCAGCCTCGCCATGATCGAGGCAAAGCGTGCAATCTCCTCAAACGACAACACCTCGGCGCGCGGCAGGAACTGGAGGGGTCCGTCCGGCATGCAATAGAAACAGCGGATGTTGCAGCGGTCCGTGACGCTGATTCGCAGCGCGTTGTGGACCCGGCCCATTCCGTCCATCAACCCGCTGCTGGCCGGCAACACCGCAGGGTTGTCACCGGTATCGTCCGGTCTTCCGGTTTCATTGGGCATTCTGGCTGCTCCCGGCAAACGAAACGGGTGCGCCCGGTCCGCCGGCTCGCATCGGGGATGTCAGAGTTTTTTTTTCCAGGCCCACCCACCGGCTGGTGCCGTCCGGCGCGTGGTCCCGTTTCCAGACCGGCACCCGCGACTTGACGCCCTCCATGATCCACTGCGCGGCGGCAAAAGCGGCGGCCCGGTGCGGTGATCCCACCGTGATCGCGATACTGGTTTCGCCGGGAGCAACGGGACCTGTCCGGTGCACGATCGCAACCCGCCGACAGTCAAACCGCCTGGTCGCCTCGGTGCACAGCAAATTCATCTCCCGCTCGGCCATGGGGGCGTAACACTCGTACTCCAGCCACGCTGTTTCCTCCCGGGTTCCCTGAAGGTCCACAACCGTAAACTGGCGTGGCGACCCCGTGAACAAAACAGTAGCGCCGCATTCAGGCGACGCGACATGCAGCAGCAGTTCGTTGCAGTCGATGGGTCTGGTTTGCAGCCGGATCAGGTAGTTCTGCGACATCGTTTCTTTTGATTTCCAGGAGGGGCAGCGGATCATGGCACCGGATCAATGGCAGCGGAAGTTTTCGCTCAGCCTCCGCTGACTGGCGGAATCACTCCTACTTCGGCGCCGTGATAGAGTACCCGTTCATTGCTGCTGTATTCCCGGTCAACGGCAATGCTGCAGTGGTCCAGCACCGCCCCGATGGCGGGATACTGTTCCAGCAATGCCTGGCGCAAATCCCCCACGGTGGCTGAGTCGTCGAGGACCAGTTCCAGCGCAGGGGTTCCGATGGCATCCCGCGCGGCGGCAAAGAACAGGAGTTTGATGTTCATGAAAGATGCAGGTCTCCGCTTTTCCGTTCCAGCAAATTGTTCAATTCCGGCATCAGCCCATAGGCCAGCGCCAGAATCTTGATCGGATGGATGGTCGGTTTGCTGGTTCCCTGCTCCATCTGGATGCGACAGGTCGTGCATTCCGTCGAGCCCACCATGATCTCGGGCCGCCGCATGGCGTGGATCAAACCCATTCCGATGCGGAGACTGCGAATGTAATTGCGCCGTTTCAGTCCAAAGGTGCCGGCCATTCCCGAACATCCCTGTTCAATTGTTACGACCCGGAGATTTTTAATCAAACGCAGGAGACTGACGCCGGGAATTCCGCGTTCGAGAGCCCGCTGGTGACAGGGCAGGTGGTATCCCACCGACGCGTCCAGCGTGTTGAAGTTCAGATTCAGTTTGCCTTCCTGATGCATTTTCCAGAGATAGTCGCAGGCATCGTGGACCTTGCCTGCCACCAGCAGGGCATCGGGGTCATCGAGCAAATGGACGTATTCCCGCCGCAGGGCCAGCGCGGCGGAAGGCTCGGTGGTGATAATGTCGTAACCCGCCCGCGCGTACTCGGCCAGCAGTTCCACGTTGCGGCTGGCGAGATAGCGCGCCCGGGCAAGGACACCGTCGGAAATCAGCGACATCCCCGACACGGCCTGGTTCTCCGGCACAACGACTTCGACTCCGTTGTGCTCGAGGACCCTGACCAGCGACTGCCCCAGTTCCAGATCGTTCCAGTTGACGAAGGCATCCACGAAAAACACCACCCGTCGTTCGCGCTGTCCGCGCGAGCGATGCAGCTTTTGCCGGACCGCCCAGCTGATAAAGTTGCGGCGGGAAAAAAGGGGCAGCTTTCTCCCCTGGGCAATGCCCACAAAACGGTCGAGCAACCAGCGGCTGATCCGGTTGCACAACAGCCGGTTGGTGATTCCCGGCACCAGTCCTGCCATCCAGTACAGCAGGTCCAGACGGCTGAGCAGCC
>JBGSVU010000045.1:0-2738 GCA_041752775.1 Pirellulaceae bacterium
GGCGGTGGTCGCGGCGGCCAGGGCGGCGGACGGGGCGGCCCAGGCTAGGACTCAAACAGTTCGGCTGAAACCGCTGTGCTGTCAATTTTTTGAAATTTGGTTCAGCCGTTTTGGCGCCTGCCACGTTTTTTGGCGTTCGAACAGGGGCTAACAATTTTGGATCAGCCGTTTTGGCGTTAGCCACGGTTTTGGCGCCTGCCACGGTTTTGGCGCCTGCCACGTTTTTTGGCGTTAGAACCGGGGCTAACGCCCAAACGGCCGATCTGATATGGCTGATTCCATGTTGCATAACGACCTGGCTGGACTGCTTTTTTTGGCTACAGCCATTCAAAAAAAATGCAAACTGCCGGGAGCAGTTTCAGTACCGACATTCCCAGCGCGGCGCGGTGGCGATTCAGCCACTGCCATGCGGCCGGTTCGGACCGAACCAGCCGCGACAGTTGGGCCGTTGTGATTCCCAGCCGTTCCGCAGCGGTCCCCATTTCGTACCCGCAGGCGGCGAGAAAATCGAGGGCTTCGGCAAGGATGGCCGGAAAATCGTCATGCTGGGGTGAGACCCGAATCCGGGATGTGCGGACACGACTCGTCCAGAGAACGTCTGGCCGCCGCGATGGGTCGACTGGCACGCGTACGGCCAGTGCCAGATGGATGCGCAATCGCACCGTCGCCATCCTCAGATTGTCGGCCTGGCTGCGCCGTTCGCTGGCCTGACCGACGACACCCGACGGCCGGTGAGTCAAGACAATCGCCGTTTCGACCTTGTTGCGATGTTGCCCC
This sequence comes from Pirellulaceae bacterium, assembly GCA_041752775.1. Lineage (GTDB taxonomy): Bacteria > Planctomycetota > Planctomycetia > Pirellulales > Pirellulaceae > BJ22. Next base: position 778 of record JBGSVU010000045.1, read on the forward strand.
CCCGGTCCACCCCGACGGGTGCGCACGACATCGCACTGTTCCAGCAGTTTTTCCGTCGACAGCGATGCAGGGTGCATGGAGGAACGTTCGCGAGGTTGGAGAAGTCGGCAAAATGGGGGATCGAAAAGTCGCGATGAAAATGGCGCGATGATTGACATCCGTCGCCGTTATACTGAATATCTACCCTGTGTGACGGGCGCGAGTCCATCCAGACAGTCATTTGAACCATTGGACATCAACGAACTGCCATGAACCAGCTGGGTCCCTACGAGCTATTGGGCGTCCTCGGTCGAGGCGGAATGGGTACGGTCTACCGGGCCCGCCACAAGGAAACCGGAGAATTCGTTGCGGTCAAGGCACTGGCCCAGAATTACAATGATGACGAACATTTCCGCCAGAGGTTCGAGTCGGAAATCCAGGCCCTGCTGAAGCTGGACCACCCCAACATCGTTCGCCTGATCGGTTTTGGCGAAGCGGAAGGCGCCATGTATTTCGCGATGGAACTGGTGGAGGGCCAGAGCCTGTTCACCATCCAGCGCAGCATCCGGATGTTTGACTGGCGCGACGTGCTGGTGATCTGTCGCGATGTAGCTGCTGGTTTGCGGCACGCTCACGATCGCGGGATTGTGCATCGCGACCTGAAACCGGGCAACCTTCTGAAATCCACAGCGGGTCTGATCAAGATCACGGATTTCGGAATTGCCAAGGCTTATGGGGTCAGTCACGACACCCGCGACAACGTGGTCGGCACGATTGACTACATGAGTCCGGAGCAGGCGCTGGGCCGCCCCGTGACGCACCGATCGGATTTGTACAGCCTGGGAGTGGTGATGTACACGCTGCTGGCCGGTCAGGCCCCGTTTGCCTGTAATTCGATCGAACAGTCGCTGCGGAACCTCACAAAGGTACCGGCTCCCAAGATCCGTTCGCGGGTGCCGTCGGTTCCCGATGCCCTGGAAGAAGTCATCGATGAATTGCTGGAGAAAAAACCGGAGAATCGCACGCCAACCGCTTATGCCCTGTTGCGAAAACTGGACTATGTCGAACAGGTGCTGCGCGATGACAGCGAAGCAGCCACCAGCCATGGCGGCGACAAACCCAAAGCCACGAGGCCCGGCGAGGCGAAAACAGTCGAGCCAGCCAGAACCAGCGTTCCCCAAAAGAACAGCGAAACGGATCATTCCGCAGCAGGCAGTGGGAGTGCCATCGGCCCCGAAGCAACCTTCCGGCTGGGAAAACCGGGCAACCCGAATGAGCGCGAGGACGACGACAGCCGCTCGGCCGCCAGTGCTGCTGCCTCGAAACCGGCCAGCCGCTCCAGATCCGCTGCAATTTCGAAATCCGCCGCCGCTTCCCAACCCTCCGGCAGTCCCCCAACTTCAAAAAAGACCGGTAAAAGCCCCTCTTCCGCCGGAATGACCCAGGCAGCGCGCGAAACGATCGTGCAAACGGATCATGTCCCGGAACTGCATCTCGAAAACGAAACCCGTCCCAAAGCCGACTATTTCAACCCGGTCACCGACGTCGATCGCCGCAAGGTCCTCAACGTGGACGAAGAACCGGAAAAAAAGTCCGGCACGGGATGGTTGCCCGTTCTTTTTTCGCTGGTTGTCGTCATTGCCATGGTCGTCTACGGGATCATCCAGGCGACGCGCGTGGAGCCCGCCGCGGTCATTTACGAACGGATCGCACTCCATGCCGATCAACCTTACCGGGCACTCGATGACATCAAGCTGTTTCTTACCCATTATCCCAACGACGATCGCGCGGGCCGGATCCGCGAGCTGAATGACGTTGCCCTCGCGATTCAGAAATACAACTGGCTGAATCTGAAATCCCGCAAACCGGGCGGCAATACACTGTCGGTGCTGCAGCGTGAATTCGTCGAAGTCATCACGCTGGCGGAAAACGATCCGGCGAGCGGGCTGTCCAAACTGGAGGCCTTCATTACGGTTCACGAT
>JBGSVU010000046.1:0-1823 GCA_041752775.1 Pirellulaceae bacterium
ATAAATGCGTTGTCAGTAGGCCCGGGAGGGCCACCGGCCGGAGTCCATGTGGCGGCGGAGTTCCAGTTGCCGTTGGCCACCGCGCCAAAGTTGGTCTGGGCCTGTGAGGTTTCGGTACAAAGCCCAACTGCCAGGCCGATCAACATCAGTAATCGCACGGACCGTATCATAACTTGTCGCCCCCGACTGGAAATTCAAATTGCAGGTTCTGGAAATGGTTGCGGGACGCCAGCCTGTTTCCGGTAAATTTGTGCATGCCGGGCCAAACAGGGTGCATCCGCCAGATGTGAAAGACCCGGAAGCCGGAATCCTGTCACCGTTTTTGTCATTTCACCGAAATTTTTCCGGACTTTTACCAACGTGGAACCACCGACGAAACCACCAAAACCCCGGAGGCCAACCGGCAGCAACCCGGAAACGGGCCAGAATGATCCGGAACGCGGCCGATATGCCCTGTCAGGGCGATTCGCGCTGCTGGGGATGGTCGTGGTGTCCGCAGTGGTCTTCTGGTGGCTGTTTGGCGAAACCCTGGGAATGGAACGGATCGTCGCCGCGGAAACCTGGCTGCGCGACCAGGCCGGCAGGCGACCGGTGGTTTCCGGGATGGTGGCGTTGCTGACCTATGTGGTGGTAACCGGATTGAGCCTGCCCGTGGCACTCCTGCTGACGTTGGTCATCAGCTGGTTGTTTGGGTTCTGGCCGGCACTGGTGGTGATCAGTTTGGGATCGACAGCGGGCGCAACTCTTGCGATGCTGGCCAGCCGGTATTTGCTGCGCGGATTGGTGCGCGGCAGGATGTCGGAAAAGTTCCGGACGGTGGCGGAAAATCTTCAGGCCAATGGCCGCTGGTACCTCGCGACGCTGCGGCTGGTTCCCCCCGTCCCGTTTTTTGCGATCAATCTGCTGGCCGGGTTAACGACCATTGGTGTGTGGGAATTCTGGTGGATCAGCCAGTTGTGCATGTTGCCCGCGACGGCTGTGTACTGCTGGGCGGGCGCATCGTTGCCGGATTTGCAGACGCTGCAGGACGAGGGGGCGGGATCGCTTGTTTCGGTGCAAACGCTTGCCGGACTGGGATTGCTGGCGCTCTTGCCACTGTCCATCCGCTGGATCAGCTCTAGAATAAAAAGCAGCGTTGCCAGATAAAGCAAGTCAATCTTGTCCCAGGGTCGTGCCGCGAATCGATGGCAAAGAAAAATGTTGAGAAGCTGGATCTGTCCGAATACGAATGGAACGTCGTTGTCCGCCGTCTGACGATGGATGATTTTGAAGCGCTGGTGGAGATGCAGAAGCGCTGTTTTCCCGGCATGAAAACCTGGCCCCGCGAACAGATCGAAAGCCAGTTGCGGATTTTTCCCGCTGGCCAGCTGGCGGTGGAAATCGATGGCCGGCTGGCGGCTTCTTCCAGCAGCCTGATTGTCGATTACGACCCACGTCTGGAGTGGCACAACTGGATGGACGTGGCCGATGCCGGTTACATCCGCAACCACAAACCGGCGGGCGACACGCTGTATGGCATCGAGATCATGGTCGATCCGGAATTCCGGGGCATGAAACTTTCACGCCGCCTGTACGACGCCCGCAAGGAACTGGCCCGCGAAAAGAACCTGCAGCGGATCATCATTGCCGGCCGGATTCCCGGCTACCACAACTTTGCCAGTGAAATGACGGCCCGCGAGTACATCGAGTCGGTCGAGGAACGAGCCCATTTCGATCCGGTCCTGACCGCCCAGCTGGCGAACGGGTTTAACCTCCAGGGGCTGATTCCCAACTATTTGCCCGGCGATACCGAATCGTGTGGCTACGCCACGTTTCTGGAATGG
>JBGSVU010000047.1:0-4586 GCA_041752775.1 Pirellulaceae bacterium
GCGATGAAGAAAATCGACCTCCTGCTTTCCAGATCAACTCTCTTTTCCAAAATGCAAAATTCCTGAAAAGGTGGTTTTTCATGTTGTCCAAACCCGAACAGAGGGCGCTGCTGGCCTTTGAACAGTTTCTGGTCACACCGGGTCAAATGCTTTGTTTCTTTGGACCCAACCTTGAAAAACACCGCGCGGCGCTGCAGAAACTCACAGAAAAAGACCTGCTGGTTAAAGAGCGTTTCAAAGGCGCCTGGTCTCTGACCGAAACGGGTTTCGCTGCCATGAAAGCCTGCCACTAACTCCCAAACCATCAGGTCTTGGGCCTCCCGCGCGAAGTCACGTTTTCCGCGCGGCGTCACCGTTCGCGCGTGGCACCGCGATTTCGGAAACTTCGGACGTGGCGGCCCGTACTGATCCTGATTGGTGCCCCCCACCAGTCGCGACCATCTGAGGTGCCAAAGTAGCACGGTGGTCCTCCACCCTGTCGCGCAGATCACGGGGGGGGACCACCGTGCTACTTTGAGGGAACTACTTTGATGTCAACAAACCCCATCCAGACAATAAACCCCGGCCGGACAACTAACCAAACGCGTTCGGGGCCGGGGGGATTTACAGTGCGAGTGTTTCTTCGATGCCGAACATCACGTTCATGTTCTGGACGGCGGCGCCCGACGCACCCTTGACCAGGTTGTCGATCGTCGAAATGATCGCAATCCGGCGTCCCAGCGGGCGGATGGCGATGTCACAACAGTTGGTGCCCGAAACGTCCCGCGTCGCCGGCAGCGAATCGGTGATCCTCGCAAAACGGCTTTCGCGATAAAAATCCGCCAGGCACTCTGCAATCCTGTCCGCTGATGCATTCGGCGCCGGATGGACGTAAATCGTCGAGAGGATTCCCCGCGTCATCGGAATCAGGTGCGGCACAAAAACCGATTCGATTTCGATGCCCGACCAGCGGCGAACGATCTGGTTGATTTCCGGACCATGCCGGTGCGTCCCCACGGCATAGGCGGCCACCGATTCATTACATTCGGGAAAATGAAAGGCCGCCTTCGGAGTCCGCCCGCCACCACTGACGCCGGTTTTGGAATCGATCACAATATCACCGGTTTCGATCATCCCGTCGCGAACCAGTGGAGCCAGTGGCAGAATGGCCGACGTGGGAAAACACCCCGGATTGGCGACCACTTTCGCCTCGGCTATCGAATTGCGGAACAACTCTGGTAGTCCATAAGGGACATTCCCCAACCGTTCGGGATCGGCATGTTCAGCCGCATAGATCGCCTGAAAATCAGCCAGCGTGTCCAACCGGTAATCGGCGCTGAAATCGATCACGCGCAATCCGCGATCCGCCAGTTCGCGAACGACAGGGCTGCTGGCAGCATGGGGCAAACAACAAAATGCCACATCGACGTGCTGACGGAAATCTTCCGGGTCGTACCGCGTGACCATCAGGTCCAGTCGTTCGCGCAGCACCGGATGCACCGCCGCAACAGGCGTCGGATCGTCCACCCGCGACGTCAGCCGCGTCATTTCGACTTGAGGGTGACGCAACAGAATCAGGATCAGTTCGAGTGCCGTGTATCCGGTGGCACCGACAATTCCGGCTCGAATCATGGAGGGGTTGTTATTCTTTTTCAGTTGTATCGGGCTGGGGTTCCGAAGCAAACCATCCGGAACTGCGAGCCAATTCTATCGATTGTTCGCCGACTGGATATATGACACGGACCGGGACCGGGCTGTTCAGCAACCCCTTCAGCCACGCCTGATGGGCCAGCGCGTTTTCATTGGCGGCCATGGCGGCTTTGAGCTGTTTTTTGGCGTCCCGCAGAGCATCTTCGCGTTTGCCCTTCGTTCCATAGGGGGGATCAATCAACAACTGTTCGCATTGCTGAATCAGCGCCTGAGATTGCCGTACGCTGTTTTCGAACAACTGCACTCCCGTTTCGACATCGGCCGGCTTCAGCGCCACCACCTGGCCGTTGACGGGAGCCTGGACCGAGAGGTCAAACTCGATTTTCGCCCCTGCTTTGGCGGCAATCGTCAGCCAAAACAGCTGTTCCGCGGGCACCGTTCGGAAAAAAATCCGGGCGGGCTGCCGGTTTTCAAAAAACTCGTTCTCGGCAATCGCGCTATCTGTCCATCCCAGTCCAGCCGCCAGTTCCCCCAGCTCGATCCGGATATTGTCGTCTTTGGGCAACCAGCCGAGGTCGAGTTTGATCTCGGCAGACAGTGATTCGGCTGTCAGCGCCAACCCTTCAAACACCTCCGTCTCGCGCAACGTAACCGGAAAAACGCGTCCCCCGGCGCGGACGGTCAGGATGGAATTGACGATACAGTTGGCCGGGTGTTTGGCGTCGACCGAATCAGCCCACTGGAAAAAAAGCTCCCGCTGGTCGTTGATCGACAATGTGGCGACGGGTTCCAGCTCTTCGCTGTCACTCTTGCGCGACCAGCTGATTTGCCACTGCTCTCCCCGTGGTTTGATTACAGAAAAGTTCTTGCCCCGCCCGACCGATTCCGGATCAAAATTGAGATCGAATCGGGTGTCGGCCCGCCGGATCAAATCGGGCAGCAAACCCATTCGCTGCGGTTCGTTCGTGCCGGAATCGACCAGGGCAAAGGCCGTCGGCAGCCCCACTGGTTCAGTTTCGGTTGTGGTCGCGGCAGTCGAACTACCCCCACCCGGATTCTCGCCAGTCCCTGTTTCTCCGTTCCCCTGATCACCGGTCGCATCCGGCAAAGCACTTGTGTCCGGCAAAGCGGTTGCATCCCCGGCCGCCGCCTGGCCCGCAGGTTTCAGCTGTTCGCCGAAAATGCCTGAATCGGCACTGTCGGGCGATACAGAACCCGGAACTTCCATCCCGGGCAAACCCGCTGCATCGACTTTTCCCGTGGCAGCCTGAACCGGTGTCGTCGCCAGCGGGTCGACTATCAACGGGTTAGCCAACGGGTTCGAATCATCGCCGGCAGCAGTCCCGTTCGTGGACGAGGCGCCTGCCGCCGGTGTCCCGACAACCCGTCCGTTTTGCCCCTGCGCGGATGTGGAATCAGAAACTGAATCGGCAGGTTCCGCGGACAAATCCGTGTTCGGCGAATCGACGCCAGATGGTTCGTTTTTGTCGCGCGAACGGCGTGATGGGGCGTTGCCGCTTTCCCGGGCGCTTTTGCGGTCGCTGTTGCTGCTGGCGACCGCTTTGTCACCGGTCCCGAAATATTTCCCCCATGCCATCCAGCCTCCGATACTGGCCAGTGCCAGCAGACTTACGGCAGAAGCGACGATAAGGGTTCGCGAACGGCCTCGACCACGGCCGGTGGCCACGGGTTTCCTGCCACGGGGCTCCTTCGACGCAGCCGTTTTGGTTGGTGCCAGTTGTCTGGTTGGCAGTTGGCGAGACTTCTGGTTGGCGCCGGTCACTCGCCCGCCGGTGCCCGCTGCCGAAGCCGCCTTTTCCGCTGCCGGTTTTGCGTTGTGCGGCAAGTCAGCAGCATCAGGGACGGGGGCAGGTCGTTCAGCCGAAACGGGCCGTTTTTCAAGCCGGTCCAGCAGTTCGTTGATTTTCCCGGCCAGCAAACCCGCGCGGGCTGCCGGGTCGGTGGCACTGCCCAGCCCGCCAAATGCTTTTGCCAGTGAATCGCGGTTGGTTGCCGAAAGGGATTCATCCGGAACAGCTGCGGACAACAGGGCAGAAAGAAACTTCCCCGCATCCGACCAGTCTGTGTTCCGGCGTTTTTCAAAAGTATCAATCAGGCTGCGCGAAACCAGTTCACGCTGCAACACACTCCATGCCAGCTGGTCGATTTTCAGGATCCCCGGATCCGCGAACAGAATGCTGGACTGTGCTCCCAGAAAACCGTGAGTCAGATCCTGGTCGTGCAGGTAGCGGATGGCATCACACAGATCCCGTGCCGCGCGCAGATGGGCCATCCCGGCATCGGGCAAGGCGCGAAACTGTTCTGCGGAAAGCGGCTGGCACGACTCCGACACGATGAAAAATCGCCCCCGATTCTCGGCCACATCGTAAAGATGCAATATCGACGGGTGGTCGAGATGCGTCAGCTGGCTGGCCGAAGCCAGAAACTTCTCAACCACTGCCAGGTCGCCCGTGACCGATTCCGGGAGGATTTGCAGGTCGACCATGCGGTGAAGCGAGGATTGAGTCGCCAAAAACCGTTCGCCCAGCGAATCCTGGCCACGCCGGTCAACCAGCACGTAATTTCCAAAACGGAGATCAGCATGTCCGGCCAACAGATATCTGGCCTGCCACGGATTCAGAATGCCACGATCGGTCAGTGCCTGGGCCACGTCACCGGCAGAATCAGAATCGACGTCCGACAGTGCCAGCCGAATGTCTTCTTCGGCCGCCACAGAGCTGTTGCGAACCGATTCCAGAAAGTTTTCGACGGAAAGACCGTTTACCGGTGCCATGTCACGAATCCCGGAGTCTCAAATTTTGCGACGGTACCAGCAAGGTTATGCAGGCCAGCCTGCCCAGCCCGAATCACTCTGCTTTTCGCCTCTGAACCCTTGCCGGCCATTTAGAGCCTGTCCCCAAAGGGGTCAGACCCCTTGTGGGACAGGCTCCTAATTC
>JBGSVU010000048.1:0-4060 GCA_041752775.1 Pirellulaceae bacterium
CGCTCCTCCTGCAACAACCATTCCAGCGGTTCAGCCTGGTCGCTGGCCGCGACACGATTTTCATCCGTCAGTGCTGCCGCCGGACGACGACCCCGATGACGATGAAAATTGATCGCAGCCCGAACCGTCAAACGGTAAAGCCATGGAGCAACCTTCTCGGGCAGTTCGGGACGGGCGGTCTGGCTGAGTACCGCCAGGGCCACGTTCTGCAGGCAGTCTTCGGCCGCGTGCGCATCCCCGACCCGGGACCGGAGGATCTTCATCATCCACGGCCGGTTCGTGTCCAGTTCCGCACTCCAGTCAATTGTCACAGCAGCGCCAGTCATGATCTGTCCGATGCGTTCGTTGATTCACGGTATTAGTCGCCGGAACCCGTTGCATTCCCGGAAAAAAATCTGCCAATTTGCCAAAAGCCGCCTGAAACACCTCCAGATATCCGCTTGCAAATGCGGGTTCCTCCGGGTAACCGGCACCGGCGGGAACATCGCGTTACATCGCGTGGGCCGGGCGCCCCTGTTAATATAGTCCACGGCAATTGCCCGAAACCGGATATCCATTCCGGCGGTCGGCACCCCGCTATTGCGAAACAACCGGGCAGGATGCCAACAACCCGTTTACCCAACGCATTCAGACCGGCGAATCGAGGTCAGAATTTGTCGGGGCCCTGATTTTTTTTCGAAAGGAAACCGGCGTGATCAGATCGAAACTGGTGGTATGCGTCTTGAGCCTGGTTGCCGCCATCGGCCAGTGCCTGCCGGCTCAACAGGCCCTGCGCGACAGCAACAGTTCCCTGGGCATGGTGGTTTCCGTATCGCCCGAAGCTTCGATGGCCGGTGCGCAGATCATGGAGCAGGGGGGGAACGCGGTGGATTCGGCAATTGCAACCGCATTTGCCCTCGCCGTGACGCATCCCGCCGCAGGGAACATCGGCGGCGGCGGATTCATGCTGGTTCATCCGGGTGATGGCAGCCCGCCCGTGTTTGTCGACTATCGCGAAAAAGCCCCACTGGCGGCGACTCGCAGCATGCTTGCGGAAAACAACGACCCCCGCACGCACCCCTATGTCGGTGTGCCGGGAACCGTTCGCGGAATGAAACTGGCGCATGAAATGTACGGCTCGCTCGAATGGGAGGCCCTCGTCGATCCGGCAGTCGGACTGGCCCGCGACGGATTTGAAATGCATGCAGGACTTGCGGATGAACTGAACGGCCAGCTGCACCGCTCGACCAACGACGAGTTCAGGCGGGTGTATGGCAAACCGGATGGCACCGAATGGAAGGCTGGCGACCGGATGGTATTGCCGGATCTGGCAGCCACCTTGCAGCGGATTGCCGATTCCGGAACTGCCGGATTTTATTCAGGCAAAACCGCCAGGATGATCGTCGCGGAAATGCAGCAGGGAGGCGGACTGGTTTCGTTAGAAGACCTCGCCCGCTACCGGGCGCGAATTCGCCAGCCCATCCGTTTCCAGTTTCGCGACAACGAAATCCTCAGCGCTCCGCCACCCAGCAGCGGCGGCATCGCGCTGGCCCAGATGCTGGGAATCGTCGAACAGTTTGACCTCTCCCGCAAAGGTCGCTGGTCCGTCGAAACAAACCATGTGATCGTCGAAGCCATGCGGCGGGCGTTCGCCAGCCGCGCGACTTACCTCGGCGATCCGGATTTTGCCGGGATTCCCGAACACCTCGCGAGCCGCGATTTTGCCCGCTACCTGGCCAGCACCATCGACCCGCAGCAGGCGACGCCCAGCGAAACACTCGGCCCGCCCGTCACGGAATCACCCGAAAGCCCGGAGACAACTCACTTCTCCATTATCGACCGCAATGGCATGGCCGTCTCGAATACATACACACTGGAAGCCAGCTATGGTTCAGGCATCGTTGTGCGGGGAGCGGGGTTTCTGCTGAACAACGAAATGGGGGATTTCAACCGGCGTCCCGGCGTCACCAGCCCGCTCGGCCCGATCGGCACCCGGCCCAATGAAATCCAGCCCGAAAAACGGATGCTCAGCTCGATGACTCCCACCATCGTCCTGAAAAACGGCAAACCCTTTCTCGTTACCGGCAGCCCCGGCGGGCGCACAATAATCAACACCGTTTTCTGCGTCACTCTGAACGTGCTCGAATTCGGCATGACGGCCCGCGAAGCCGTCGATGCACCACGCACCCATCATCAGTGGTTTCCCGACCGGGTTGGCTTCACATCCGCCGACGATGCACAATATTCCTCTTTGATCGACGGGCTGCGCCAAAGGGGACATACCGTCAGGAATACTGGTGGCCAGGGTGACGCCAACACCATCCTGATCCGCGATGGCATTTTTTTCGGCGCCGCAGACGATGACTTCGGCGCAGCGATCGCACCTGGAAAATAATCTGAAAAACGGGTCGCCCGGCGGTTTTCCAAATGGATCGCACCAGGGAACCTCAGAAAAAAACCCGGTCAACCCGAAACATCCGTGGGCACCTGCCCCACATTGAACCTGACCCCCTGAAAACCGACTGAAGACCAACGGAAGAATGTTCATGCCACTGAAATCGATCATGCCAGTCTGTACCTTCGCTATCTTCCTGATTGCGCTGGGTGCGTACGTTACGGATCTCCACGCGGGACAACAGCGAAACCGGCGCCGCAGTGCCGAAATCTCCAGGGAACCTGCCCGGACCGAAACGGTCAGCCCGATCCACAGCGATTCCTTCAACAGAAACGGGACGGCGGCGGAACGGCGAATGGAAGGCCGTCCGCGTGTGGACGGTGACCTGCTGCTGTTTGATGGTGCCGACGACGGCAACCGGCAGGTGGACCCGCAAATCGCCGTGGGCGGTGGCCATGTACTGCACGCGACCAACAATGGGCTGGTCGTTTACGACCGTTCGGGCAATTTTGTCCAGGGCGTGTCGCAGGATGCCTTCAACGGCGGAATCGATCCAAAGCTGTTTTTCGATCCGCACAGTCGCGTGTTCGGATTTGATCTCTGGAACCCGTGGGACCAGGAAAAACTGAAACCGGTCAACATTTCGATTTCCGAAACGGACGATCCGACCGGAGCGTGGAACACGTATCCGGTTCCCGCGCCCCAGGCCGTCGATGGTGGAGCGATTTCGTTCAGCCGCCGCTGGGTGGGGTACACTTTTCCCGGAGGCGAGGAGCGCCTGTTTGTGATGAAAATGGAAGAACTGAAAGCGGGCCAGCCCGCCACCGTTTTTCATTTTCAGGGATTCCCCGGACAACCCGTTGCGACCCAGGATCCGGTCGATGAGCTGTATTTCGTGAACATCACAAATCGTCAATTCATCGTCCATCGCATTGTGGCTGCCGACTCTGGCAATCCCCAGTGCGAAAAAGTCGGCGCCACAGATCACGGCCTGGAATTCGTCGACTATCCGCCCCAGTCACCGCAAAAGGGCACAGGGCAAAAGACCGCTTCGGGCGACCGCAATCCGAAAAACGCTGTCCTGCAGGGCGGCTTTATCTGGATCTCGCACACGGTGAACTGCAATGGAAAAGCCGCCGTCCAGTGGTTTCAGCTGAAAACCGACGGTTCCATTGTCCAGCAGGGCCGACTGGGTGACCCGGCCACGAACTATATCCAGACCTCGATCGCCGTGAACAGGAATCTCGATGTGCTGGTCGGTTTTCAGGAGACCAGTGAAAACATGTTCATCAGTCCCCGCTTTGCCTGGCGGCGGGCACATGATCCCGCCGGCGAGCTTCGGCCTGTGGTGTCCCTCGGCGAAGGCCAGGCTGCAACCGACGGCACCGCATGGGGTGACTACAGTGGCAGCACAGTCGATGGCGACAATCTGCTGGACCTCTGGACCGTACAAAGCATCACCGACGTGGAAGGCAAAGGCGACACGGTTATTGCCCGGCTGAAACTGGAGTAGCAAAACGGATGGAACCAGCGTAGCCCATGGAGCCCGCAGTCCTGCAGCCCAACAGTAAACCAGGCAGCGAATGCGGCGACAGCCATTGTGACTTTGCCGGTCAAGTCGGGCTGGTCGAGACCATTCGACAAATCGAACCCTTCGTCTCTTGCTTGAACGCGCCTCACTTCTCT
>JBGSVU010000049.1:0-5841 GCA_041752775.1 Pirellulaceae bacterium
TGGAAACACCCTGACAACGGGCGGGCTGCCTTTTCTGAAAGACAACATCTGGTCGGGGGAAGCCGGTTTTCGACAGAAGTTGTACACCGGCGGCAACGTCAAGGTTTCCCAGGCTCTTGGATTTCAGAACAGCAATTCGCGGTTCTTTGTGCCCCAGGACCAGGGGACAGCCACGCTCTCGATCAATTTTGAACAGCCGCTGATGAGGGGTCGCGGGCAGTACTACAACCGCAGCCAGATTTTTCTGGCCGAAACGGCCGTGGCTTCGGCCAATGACGAATTCGCCGCCCGACTGCAGGAAGAACTGAACCAGATTGTAACCGCCTACTGGAACCTTTATTCCAGCCGGGCACTGTTGTTGCAACGGCGGAGGAATTTTGAACTGGGCCGCGCGGTGCTGGTGCGGCTGGAAGGCCGGGCCAATTTCGACGCGTTGCCACTGCAACTGGCCCAGGCCCGGGCCGCTGTCGCCAACCGGGAAACCGCACTGGCCAATGCCGGGCGGGACGTGATGATTGCCGAAGCGGAGTTGCGGCGTTTGATCAGTGCCGGCCAGTGGCAGCAATGGCACAGTGTCGAGCTGTTGACTGTCGAACCGCCGCTGCGGGACCCGGCTCGCGACACACTGGAGCAGTCGGTGATTGCTGCGCTGGGCAACCGGCCAGAGTTGCGTCAGGCGACCCAGCGGACCCGCGCTGCCGCAATTCGCAACCAGGTGACGGCCAATGAATTGTTGCCCGACCTGAAGTTGCTGTTCAGCACTTACGTTGCGGCGCTGGAGGGAGACTCGGGAATTGAACGGGCCTTTCAGAAACAGTTCAACAGTGCAACGCCCGGTTTTGCTGCGGGACTGCAGTTCGATTTTCCCTGGCGAAATCGCGCGGCTCGCTCGCGCCACCAGGTCACCGGTTTGGAGCTGAACCGGGCCCAACTGGAACTGGAACAGATCACGATCAATCTGATCGCCGACGCGCAGCAGTCCTGGTACCGACTGGAATCCGCCCGCCAGAGACTGGATTCGTCGCTCACGGCCATGGCGGCGGCCCAGGCCGAGCTGGAACAGCTGGACCTGCGCTGGGACAACGCCGCGATGGTCGAGGGCGACTGGTCGGACGGGCAGACACAGAGTCTGATCCTCGACCAGTTGCTGGCTGCCCAGCAAAAGCTCTTCGACGCCGAACGGGTCGTCGTGGAGAGCGAACAGGAGCTGAAAATTTCACAAGTCAATCTGAAACGCGCCACCGGGACGTTGCTCGGTTTCTGCCAGGGTTCACCGGATGACGGCCTGATGCAGCAGGTACAGGAAACATCTGCCGGTGACACGACTGTCAGCGGGTGGCCTGGACCGGAAGCGTCGCCGGCTGAACTGCCCGAAACCGGTTTGTCGGCTCCCGGGTATTCTCCCGGACTGCAACAGCAGTAGAGTTTTCTGGATGGGCAGCGGTGATGATACCGTCGATGGGGCGGGGACGCGCCTGCGCGTGAGGCCGGGCGATTGGCTCAGACGGGCAGGAATTCTTCGGCGGAACGGACTGTGCAACAGAATTCGGCCATCAGGGTTGCTGCCCGGTCGAGGTCGGCCAGTGCGACGACTTCGACACTGCTGTGCATATAGCGATTGGGGATCGCCACAATTCCGGTGGCGACACCGGCGCGGGAGACTTGCAGGACGTTGCCGTCGTTGGACGCGGCTTTGCCGAGCGCTGCAGGCTGGATGGCGATGTTTCCGGTTTTCGCAATCTTCATCAGTCGCTCGACAACGACCGGATTGGAATTGGGGCCGCGGACGACAACGGGACCGGCACCGATCTGAATGTGGCCCAGCTGTTTGCGGTCGATTTCCGGGCAGTCGGTAGCGTGCGTGACATCCACGGCGATCCCGATGTCGGGCTGAATTGAAAACGCGGCCGTTTGGGCTCCCCTCAGTCCGATTTCTTCCTGCACGGTTGAGGCGGCATGGATGGAGCATTGGGCTCCCATTTCCCGGGCGCGACGGACGGCCTCGATGACCACCCAGACTCCGGTCCGGTTGTCGAGGGCGGGCGAAGCGATCAAACCATTGCGCAACTCCAGCACGCCGGGCCGCAAGGTCACGCTGTCGCCGATTTGTACCACAGCGGCCGCCTCTTCGCGTGAAAAACATCCAATGTCGATCCACATCGACTTGAGGACCGCCACCTGTTTCCGTTCGGTTTCGTCTTGCAGGTGAATTGGTTTTCGGGCGATCACTCCCGACACGGGACCGGCCGCGGCCCAGACGATGACCGCCTGGCCGACGAGCTGTTGGGGGTCCCAGCCGCCCACGGGCTGAAAAAAAAGGAAGCCGTTTTCATCGATGTGCGAAACGATCAAGCCGATCTGGTCGGCGTGTCCGGCGAACATGACGCGGGGGCTGGCGGCCGGATTGATGGCGACGATCAGGTTGCCGTGCAGGTCATTCCGGATTTCGTCCGCGAATGTTGTGGCGTATTCCCGCACGACCCGCTGGACGGGTTGTTCGTAACCGGAAATGCCTGGTGTGACCAGCAGTCTGTCAAGAAATTCGCGCGCCGCAGTTTCCATTTTGGGTCCGCAATTGAGAAGGGTGTTTTCGGAAATGAAGGAGTGGGGGGCGAGAGTGGCCCAGCGGAAGGCCGGATCACAGAACCGGTGACGCTCAGGACCGGACGGCAACCGGGTCGCTGGAACGTTTTCGCGCGGGCGACTGCTGATTCATCCAGTCGATGGCGCGGCGCAGAGCGTGATCCACCAGGGGCAGTTCCGGATCCACGGCGGGCAGGACCCGTTGGCCGGCGGGAGCCGTGTCGATGGGCGGTTCTGCAGCGGGCGGAGGCATGTCTTCTTCCGGGCCGCGACCGTTTGCAGGTTCCTCCCGGTCGCCCATCAGTCCGGCGATTTCGCGGGTCTGCCGCTGTACGTAAAGCGCCGCGATTTCTTCGTCGGTCAATTCGATTTCAAAGCCGGGATTGGGTTGCACGCCCCAGACTTGCGTGTCTTTGACAGCAGGATCGTTTCGGTCGATGCAGCGCCCGCCGGGAGGCCAGTAACTGGCGACGGTCAGTTTGACGGCGCTCCGTCCGGGTTCCAGCACGAAAACGTTTTGTACCGTGCCCTTGCCATAAGTCTGTTCGCCCACGACGATCGCGCGACCATGTTCCTGCAGGCAGGCGGCGACGATTTCACTGGCGCTGGCTGTGTTGCGATTGACCAGAATGGCGAGCGGAATTTCCGGGCCGATCTCGACTCCCGGTCGCGAGACATGCCGGTCGACCAGTTTTTTTCCGCGGCCGCGCGTTTCGACTATCGTCAGGCCGGACTCGAGAAACATGTCGGAAATATCGACGGCGGAATTCATCGGCCCACCGCCGTTGTTTCTCAGGTCGAGGATCAGCCCGTCGATTTTTCCGGCGATGAGCTGGAGAGCGTCACGGGTTTCTTCGGTGGTCTTCTGGCCGAACTGGTCCAGCCGCAAGTATCCGATGCGGGGATAGTCCGAGAGGAAAAACTGGCGCGTCCCGTCGGGCAAAGTGGTGTCGCCAAAAACCGATGTCACTGGAATGATCGCCCGCTGGAGCGCGACACTGGTGATGACATTGTCGCGGCGAATTTCCAGGTGCAGTTCTTCGCCAACGGGTCCACGCATCGACTTGATGCAGTCCGCCCGCGACCGCCCCTGGGTGCTTTCGCCTTCGATGGACAGAATCAGGTCGCGCGGCAGCAGTCCGGCGCGAAACGCAGGTGTGTCGGGCATCGGCACGGCAACCATCAGGTATTTGGTCTCCGGGTCGGTCTCGACATACATCCCCACGCCGCCAAAAACCTGTTCTATGTTTTCGTCAAAACTGCGGTAGTCGTCACCCGCCAGATAGACGCTGTGCTGGTCCAGACCCGACAGCATTCCGTCCATTGCCGAGTTGAACAGATCCTGTGACCGGGGCGCGGCGAGATGTTCGCGGTCCACCAATTCGACGACTTCCGCAAACAGGTTGGCATAGCGGTTTCGGGCGGCCGCGAAATAGCAGGTCAGGGAGACGATCGCGCAAACCGCCAGCACGACAACGTTCTTCAATGGCATGGATCAAAGTCCTGAATGAACAGCCTGGTCGGCAAATAATGGATTCACTTTAACCGATTTCGGGTGGCAGCGCGAACGGCGGGTTCTGGAAAAGTTTACCCACCACTGGTGTATCATCCGGGGCGACAATGCAGCACAGCCCGTTCAATGCATGGCCGCTACTTTATCGCCCCGCCCATTTCGCGATCGGGTCGATTCCCGATAGGGGAGTTTCACAACTCTGGCCCCGGCAGACATACAGCGTGGGCAATCCCCCGATCGCCGTCCTGTGTTCAAACACCGAATTCATCGACATGTGCTGTGCTTTGTCTGCTTCGCCAACACGGGCGGCAATGGTGAGGGTCTTCAGGCGGCTGCTGCCGAGTGCCTGCAAGGCCGCATCCCGGCTGGCAGCATCGGGAGCAACCAGAACCAGTTGCGGCGACTGCAGCACGATCAGGGCCGAAACCACTCCGACTTGCCCTGCGGCGACCGGTGCCCTGCGCAGAATCGGCGACAGGCTTCTGGCAATCGCGTCTGCCCATTCCGTCCACGCGGTGTTGCCGGTCAGCGATCCCAGTCGCAACAGCGCCAGCGCTGCCATCGCGTTGCCGCCAGGAACGCTGCTGTCATGCTGGTCCAGCATCCGTGCGATCAGTGGAGCCGTATCGTTTCCGGTGTAGTACAACAGTCCCGGTTCGTCACCGGAAAAAAGTTCCAGCATCGCGTGAACCAGTTGTACGGCCCACTCGATCCAGCTTTCGTCCCAGGTTGCCTGGTAGAGATCCGTCAGTGCCACAGCGAGGCAGCCGTAGTCATCCAGAAAAGCTTCAGGTCCTGTCCGCCCGTCCCGCCACGAATGAACCAGCCTGCCACTCTCGCGCACCAGCTGTTTCCGGATGAAATGGGCTGCTTCTGTGGCCACAGCGGCATAGTCGGGTCGGTCCAGCGAAACCGCCGCGCGGGCCAGAGCCGAGATGGCCAGTGCGTTCCATCCGACCAGAATCTTGTCGTCTTTTGCCGGTCGATCCCGCCGGGCGCGATGTTCGAGCAGTTTCTGTTTTGACAGTTTCAATTCTTCTGTCAGCGCGGGGAGGGGCACCTGCAGGTCTTCGGCCGTTTCAGACAGAGACCGCCTTAACAGGTTGGGGATGCTCTGGCCTTCGAAATTTCCGCCGCACGTGATGTCCAGTGCCTGGCAAAACCGTGAGCCGGTGTTTTTTCCCAGAACCGCTTCGACCTCCTCGGGTGACCAGACATAAAATTTGCCTTCGACACCTTCGCTGTCTGCATCTTCCGCGCTGTGGAAGGCACCACCGGCATCGCGCATGTCGCGAATCAGGTAATCGAGCGACTCGCAGGCAACCCTCGCCCATTCGGGGTTTCGCAGCGCCACCGCTGCGGACTGGTACACGCCGGCGAGCAGCGCGTTGTCGTACAACATTTTTTCAAAGTGCGGAACCAGCCAGTATTCGTCCACGCTGTAACGGGCAAAACCGCCACCGATGTGATCGTAAATCCCTCCCCGGGCCATGCCATCGAGGTTGCCCCGAATCATCTCCCCGATAAACGCGCGCGACGGGGCGCTTTCAAAACCGGGATCGGCCGCCAGATTCAGGAGAAATTCGAGAGTCATCGCGTGAGGAAATTTGGGGGCCGCGCCGAACCCGCCGTGTTCTCTGTCGTACTCCGCCCCGAGTCGCTGGACAGCGTCGTCCAGCAATTGCCGGTCGAGAGGTTGCGACGGGGTTCCGGCCGGGATTGGCTTTTGCTGCTGCTGGATCCAG
>JBGSVU010000050.1:0-2909 GCA_041752775.1 Pirellulaceae bacterium
TTCCGTTGCCCATCGCGAACAATCCGGGACTGACCGGCCTGCCATTGTGAAGACAGGGTTAATTTTTGACTTCACCCAAAAAACTGAAATCCGGTTGACTTGGTGGCAATTCGGGTACAGGTTCCTTACAATCGCGAAATCAAAAGCGATCTTGCCCGTTTCGTCCACCCATTTCCAACTGCCTGACTTCCAGGTCTAACCTGTTTTGAAAATTGTTCCCCAAACGCCGGAGAGAGACGTTTGGGGACGTGGGATTTTTTTGAGGAGGCAAGGCTCATGGCCAGCAACAGCGATGGACCTGGCGGCGCGGATTTCGCCGATTCAAAAACGACTCCGTCGTTTTCGGCACCGGTTAAAATCGCGCCTGGCAATATGGTGCCTGGCAATTTCGCACCAGGCAAATTTCGCCATGCTGGACCGGGAAACCGAAACAGCCAGAGCTGGGACGGGCGAGGGCCCAGTCGTTTGGATCCCGGCGCTGGCGAAGTGGGTTTTCAGGGTGACCCGGAAAACGCCCGCCACCTGTTGAACGAACATCCCATCTACGAATCGCTCTGCCGGCTCTACCACGCCCGGGAACTGGCGCTGGACTGTGGCCAGACGGTCTGGGATTTCGCCATTGAAATCGGTGACTTGCAACAAACCGGAATCTCTTCGGAGCAGTTGCGCTGGTTGGTTGCAAAACAGTTGATCGGGCATGCGACGGAAGAACCGGCCAATGGCCAGCCCGGCAGGAGATTCAACAGTTTTGGCGGTTTTCGGCTGTCGTCTGCCAGCTGTTTTTCATTGACCGAAACAGGAGCCCGCATGGTGGCCGGCGCGCTGCCTGACCTGGTGCCCCCGGGTTCCGTTTCGTCGGGCAATCTGCAGTCGACTCCACAGGTTTCGCCAGCGCCAGCGCAGCCGGGTGGGAATGGCAACGGTCATCAGAATATTGCCTGTCCGGTTTGGGACGGAATGCGGCGCGAGTTGCGTCTGGGTGATGTTGTTGTCAAAAAGTTCAAATGCCGTGCGGCCAACCAGGAAGCGATTCTCGCGGCATTCGAAGAAGATCATTGGCCGGCGCGAATTGACGACCCACTGCCCCAGGTGACGGATCTCAACCCAAAGCGGCGGCTGGCCGACACCATCAAATGTCTGAACCGCAAACAGCACCATTCCCTGGTCCGCTTCGGTGGCGATGGCACGGGCGAAGGGATCCTGTGGCGTGCGGTTGACCGTTAGGCCGGATATTTTTCACAGGCTCAGGCGTTTTCGTTTCCGCCTGTCCCCGGTTCATGCTGGCCGGAATGAACAGGTCTCCACCAAACTGGCCCCCCACGTTTGCTGAATTTTTTTTCCGCAATTGGGGATTTTGGGCAATCACTTTCTGCGCGTCACGCGATCCATGGTCCGTTTGGCATCGGCGGTTTTCAGGGCCTGGCGTTTGTCGTGCATTTTTTTCCCGCGACAGACGCCGACGCTCAGTTTCACAATGCCGCGTTCGTTGAAATAAATCCGCAACGGGATCAGGGTCAGGCCTTTTTCGTGGGCGCGGACCGACAGTTTGTCCAGCTGTTTCCTGTGGACCAGCAGTTTGCGGGGACGCCGCGGCGAGTGATTCCAGATGGTTGCCTGGCGGTACTCCGCAATGTCGGCGCCCACCAGCCACAGTTCGCCTTCGCGAATCCGGACGTAGGCCTCGTCGAGCGAAATCCGGTTTTCCCGCAGACTTTTGACTTCGCTGCCGACCAGTACCACGCCACACTCAATTTTTTCCAGAATCTCGAATTTGAACGCCGCCTTGCGGTTTTCCGAGATGTGGCGTTCCTGTCCTCCCGCTGCCGGAGCGGGTTTCTTCGCCTCGTCGGACTGTTTCTTTTTGCTTTTAGCCATGATGCCAAGTTGAACACAATGGAGAAAACGGGTCAAAGCCCCATCGGAATGCCTGTTCTGATTGCCGCCCCGCGAATCCGCGATCCCCATCCCGTTTGACGAACGCCTTCCATCCATGATAATTCTGGGGTCTGATGTCCATCGAATGCGCTGACTTCCTTTTTTCCGGACCTACCGTTGAACAAACCTTCCATCCAGTTACCCGTCGTGACCGCGGGCAGTTCCTGTGGTTCGCAAAACGACTCCGGCAGCCCCGGCGGGTCTTGCGGAATGCCTGGCGCCGTGCCCATCGGCAATGAACAGCGGCGCCGCCTGCCCGAATGGCTGAAACGGGACATTCCCCGTGGCAACAGCAGCCAGATGACTTCCACGTTGCTGGACGAACTGCGGCTGGAAACCGTTTGTGAAAATGCGCGGTGCCCCAACCGGATGGAATGCTACTCACAGCAGACCGCGACGTTCATGATCCTGGGAAACATCTGCACGCGTCCCTGCGGATTCTGCGCGGTCAACCGCGGGCGTCCCGGCCCCCTGGAGGACGATGAACCGCAGCGACTGGCGCAGGCTTCGCTGCGACTGGGACTGAAACATGTGGTGATCACTTCGGTGACACGGGATGATTTGCCTGATGGCGGCGCCGACCATTACTATCGCTGCATTCTGGCGGTCCGCGAACTGACAGGTGCGGCGGTCGAAGTGCTGACTCCGGACTTTGTTCACAACAAACCGGCTTTGGCGAGGGTCGTCGAGGCCGCGCCCGACGTTTTCAATCACAACACCGAAACCGTACCGCGACTGTATCGGCGGGTTCGCGGACCCAAATCGGACTATCTCTGGACCCTCGGCCTGCTGCGCCGCGTGAAACAGTTGAACCCGGCGATCAAGACCAAAAGCGGTCTGATGCTGGGGTTGGGTGAGACGCAGGAAGAAGTTCTGGACGTGCTGGCTGATTTGCGCGACGCCGACTGTGATTTCCTGACGCTGGGACAATACCTGCAACCGGCCCAGGACCGGTATTTGCCTGTCGTCCGGTA
>JBGSVU010000051.1:0-4249 GCA_041752775.1 Pirellulaceae bacterium
CTGTCGTTGGCGCTGTTGTTGTGTGGACTGTTTCAGTTCCGCGACGTGTCCCGGCCGTGGTACTGGGCAGCGGGAGCCTGTTTTGCCGGTTTTTTGGCGGTGGCCTTTTATCACGAACTGTTGGCCGACACGATCCGGAATTGCCGGTTGCGTGTGCAGATGTATCGCGACGCCGTGGCCCGGATGGACCGGCGGCTGAAGGAAATTGCGGTGCATCCCGTTCCGGTCGCCGATTCGATCGCCGATGCCTCGCGCGACCTCGATCTGATTGGTCCCCATTCGCTGCATACTCTGTTGGCCAGTGTGCACACGCGGGAAGGCGTCGCCACGCTGGCGCACTGGTTTTCACACCCCGCGAATCCGGAAGAAATTGCCCAGCGCCAGCTGGCAGCGCAGGCTCTGCGCGACCAGCATCAGTGGCGGGAGGAGTTTGAATTGCTGGTGCGGCGACTGGCTGATTCCCGTGCCGGTCGACCTGGAGCGGCCGTGAAACCTCAGTCGGAGGAAGGTGTTTTCGGGAACGGTGACGCGGCTGCCCACAACGGGCTGGACTCGGCGGCAACCGGGCTGGTTCGCTGGTGTCTGGCGGCGCCGTGGTTGCCAGGGCATGGCTGGGTGTTGTGGATGGCGCGGGCGGCGCTGGCGATCTTTTTGATCACCATTCCGCTGGCGATCTTTTCGCTGGTCCCGCTGGTGGTTGCCGGTCCGGTTTTGACCGGAGCGTTCCTGCTGAATTTTTTCCTGGCGGTTTTCTTTTCTGGCCCGATCCACGACGAATTCAACCAGGTGACCTCCGGGCAGCGCGAGGTAGCGGTCTATGCCCGACTGTTTCAGATGGTCGACCAGTGCCAGTCGCATGGCGGCCGGCTGGAGGCGCTGCGCGCCTTGATGTTTGCCAGTCAGGATGATGTGCGCCGGGAAATCGGCCGGCTGGGATGGCTGGCATGGCTGGCCAGTCTGCGCAGCGATTCGATCTGGTTCGTGCCCTGGCTGTTGATGCAGTTTACGGGATTCTACGACATTCACATCCTGGTTTTTCTGGAACGCTGGAAACGGCGACACGGTCCGCAGGCGGCCGTCTGGTTCCGGTCGCTTGGTGAATGGGAGGTTTTGGCAGCGACTGGACGTTTGAGTTGGGACCATCCCCAATGGTGCTGGCCGGAAGTTTCGGCCGCGAACGGCGTTTCCGACCGTGTGGTTGCGGTGGACCTCGGGCATCCGCTGATTCCGGTGGGCAAGGCCGTAACCAACAGTGTCGAAGTCGGTCCGGTGGGCCGCTTTTTGCTGGTGACAGGATCCAACATGTCAGGCAAAAGTACGCTGTTGCGCAGCCTCGGACTGAACGCCTTTCTGGCGCAGATCGGTGCTCCGGTTTTTGCCAGTCAGTTTTGCATGCCGGTGATGGAGATTTCCACCAGCATGAGAGTCAGCGACTCGCTGGCGGATGGCGTGTCGTTTTTCATGGCAGAGCTGAAGCGGCTGAAATCGATTGTCGACCGGGCCGATCCATCGGTTCGACAACCCGGTCGCGGGCAGTTGTTTCTGCTGGATGAAATTCTTCAGGGAACCAACTCGCGCGAACGCCAGATCGCCGTCGCGGCAGTTGTCCGCTCGCTGACCGACGCGGGCAGCATCGGCGCGATTTCGACTCACGACCTGGAACTGGCCGGTGCCAACGAGCTGGCGGGCCGATGTGATGTCGTTCACTTTCGGGAGCATTTCGTCGATCAGGACGGGAAAAAGCAAATGCGATTCGACTATGTGATGCGGGAGGGGGTCAGCCCGACCACCAATGCCCTGAAACTGCTGGAGCTGGTCGGTTTGACCCCAACGGACCGATGAACCGGTTGACCGTTGATCCGGATTGAATCAGTGGTGTTTCGGGCGGACTTCGAATGGCAGTTCCGGTTCCAGTCCGAGGAAATGCCGGGTTCGCAGCTTTTTCCAGTCCGTTTCGGGCAGAATTCCGCTGTCGTCAACCAGGCACTCCGGCCGGCGTCGCAGGTTGTTGCTGGCCCGGAAACAGACGGCAATCAGCGATTTGACCACGCGCACACCGTCGTATCCGAGTTGCTCCAGGAGCGGTTCGGATTCCCGCAACAGGTTTTCGATACGGTGAGCGTGCAGGCGTGCAAACCATGCGAGAGGTTTTTCTGCAGGCCGGGACAGCAGCGCCGAAGGGCTCAATTCGCATTCGGTGAAATCCGCGGTGGCCAGACGCTGGATTCCCCGGCGCAAGTCGGTGACCAGGTTCTGCAGCCACCAGCAAACCGTGATCGCCTGTCCCAACTTCATGGCCGGAAGCGTTGCCGCAGAGGATTCACTGCCCAGAATGGGGGCACAGGCCGCCATGATGGTGCCGCCCGTCCGGGTCGCGACAGGCAGCAGGGCGTCCCAGTCTTCCGGCGGCGGAAACCGCATCAACCAGTCAATCCCTTCGATAAAATCGTACAGAAACTCGCGTGGTATCCGGTACAAATCCTGGGTCACGACCAGGGCACAAAGTTCCGGTGAAACTGCCTGGCCGGAAAAAGTGTCTGTCAGGTCCAGTCGCCAGTTCGCTATCCGGTCCTGGTTGACCTGTTCGGTGGCGCGTTGGCCAGCCAGTTCCATTCCGCGCTGCAAATAAACCAGCAGCGAGCAGACGGCTCCGTGTTCGGCAGCGGGCAAGTTGCTGATGGCCCAGGCCATTGACGTAAAATCGCGGCGAATCGTCTGGCGACAGTGCCGGAAGCCTTTCGCAATCACCCGGTCATCGATGGGTGGAAATCCGGGACGAATGGCGGAATGTTCAAAAGTGCCAGCATGGATTTCGGGATCAGACATGGCATACAACCTGAAAAGGGCAACGGCAGCAGCGAAAGCACGGCGACACCGGAAAAAAGGTACCAGAAAATCGCACCTCCGTCAGCAGTTTGGCCGCTGATTTTTATGCGGTTCTGGTAGAATTGGCCTGTGCAACAGTGTCCTGGACAGGTGGGTGTTTTTGACGGAGTTTGGTTGATGAAAGTCCTGCTGGCCAATCCGCGCGGTTTCTGTGCGGGCGTAAACATGGCCGTCGACAGTTTGAATCTGGCGCTGGAAGCGTTTGAGGCACCTTTGTATGTCTATCACGAAATTGTGCACAACCGGCACGTGGTCGAGTCGTTTCGTCAGCGCGGCGCGGTTTTTGTCGATTCCCTGCTGGATGTCCCCGCCGGGTCGACGCTGCTTTTTTCGGCGCACGGAGTCTCACCAGAAATCCGCCGCCTCGCCCGGGAGCGGAATCTGACCGCGATCGATGCGACTTGCCCGCTGGTCACCAAAGTCCATCTCGAAGCCGTGAAGTATGCGCGCGAAGGCTACACCATTTTCCTGATCGGCCACGAAGGCCACGACGAAGTGATCGGGACCATGGGCGAGGCGCCCGAAGCCATGGTCCTGGTTGAGAGCGTGGACGACGTCGACCGTTTGCAGATTCCCCGCGACACCAGAGTGGCCTACCTGACCCAGACGACCCTCAGCGTCGACGATGCCAACCGGATCATTGCCCGGTTGCGCGCCCGCTTTCCCAATCTGGTCAACCCGCCCAAAGAAGACATCTGTTACGCCACGCAAAATCGCCAGGAAGCCGTCCGGATTCTCGCCAGCCGCGTGCAGGCCTGTCTGGTCGTCGGCAGCCAGAACAGCAGCAACAGCCAGCGGCTGCGCGAATTGGCAGAGGAATCGGGGGTCCCTGCATGGTTGATCGACAGCGTGGACGAGATTGATCCCGCCTGGCTGGCCGGGGCCGATTCGGTGCTGGTCACCGCCGGTGCCAGCGCCCCGGAAGTCCTGGTCGACGCCGTTCTGGACTGGTTGGTCAGTACCTTTGACGCCAAGGTTGAAGTCGCCACGGTCCGCGAGGAATCCGTATCGTTCCCCCTGCCCAAAGCCCTGCGCGGATTGCAGAAACAGTAACACGGTGAATCAGACCTTTCTGATCGTTTTGCTTCCTGAAGTCGCCGGTTCGGGGCCATTCGTGGGGCGACTTCCGCGAAACAGATTTTTTCAGGCGAAACTCAAACCGGTGGCCAGATTCCGGCAGATTTCGGCAATCGAATCGCGATCTTTCAGGTGGGAAACGGTGATCGAATGTGCCACCAGCAGTCCGCTGGCCAGCATGAATTCTTCTTCGTTCCACCGATTCACAATGGCGGTCACGGCATAACCCTGGCGGCGCAGCGACTGCAGCGCCAGTGCGACGCCTTCGGTGATCCGGGAAACAATG
>JBGSVU010000052.1:0-9131 GCA_041752775.1 Pirellulaceae bacterium
GGCTGCCTCCGTCGTGATGGTCGGTGACAAACAGCTGCAGGCGCGGCTGAACGAACTGGCCGGACCGGCACAGAAACGCGTGGTCAAAAAGGCCACCCGCGCGGCGCTGAAACCAACCCTCGCCCAGGCGCGCCGGAACGCACCACGCCAATCCGGCAAACTGGCCAAATCCGTCAAACTGCGGGCGCTCAAGCGATCGCGGTCGCGGATCGGCCACCGCGTCACCACCGGCGACCAGAGCGGCGATTTCAGTGTCAAGGGCTTTTACGGAGCGTTCGTCGAGTTCGGCCACAAATCGGGGAAACGCTCGATCGGCATCCGCCGCGCCCAGGCCGCCCGCAACAAACGGAAGCAAAAAAAACTGAAGGCCAGTGACACCCGCCAGGACGTCAAACCCAACCCGTTCATGAAACGCGCCGCCGACGCCACCAAACGCCAGGCCGCTGAAATTTTCCGACGCGAGTTCAAAACCTCGTTCGATGCCGAAGTCGCCAAACTGAGCCCCAAAACCTGACGGACCCACCATGCCCCGCACCAACATTGCCAAACAGACCGAGGCCTCCGCCGCGACATTCCCCTGGTCGGCCACTGGATTGATCCTGACCGAGGTCGCCGCCGACGTGGCCAATGGCAACGAGACGGTTGCCTGCGGGCGGCTGCTGCTGATCGCACGCAATTCGGGCGGATCGTCCCGGACCGTGACGATCGATTCCGCGGCCGATGCCAAAGGCCGCACCGGTGACGTCGCGGCCGAGACGCTGGCTGCCGGTGAAATCCGGATGTTCCTGCTGGTCCGCGACGGCTGGCAGCAGGAAGATTCTGGCACGCTGAAATACTGGTTCGAGGCCAACCACGCGGACGTCAAATTCTCGTTGATCGAGCTGATCGCCTAATGCCCGACCTCACCGAAAAACTGATTGCCTTTATCGACGCTACGCTGACCGAGGCCTGGCCGTCGACGACGCGCCACGTCGGCGAAGAGATCCCACAGGATGTCACCAGCGATTACGTCTGGTTGATGCAGAGCGGTGAATCGACGACCGAGGACCTCTGCGACGAGGTCGACGCCGTCAACTTCGACGTTGAGGTCGTCTGCACCGACATTGCCACCTGCCGCGAATGGACCGCCACGATCAAACAGGCACTCCGGGATGAACCCAACTGGTCGACCGCCTGGGGCGATCCACCCCAGGCCCAGTTTGCCACGGTGTCGGATCACGACGACGACTACGTCCCCCGGTCCGCCGACAGTGACGACGGGATCCACATCGGATCCCTGGCCGTGACTCTGCACGTTTGACGGTTGTAAATCAGAATCATCGGCCAGCGACTGCCGGCCGCTACCATTGCGAAACACGCCAGACCTGCTGGCTCTTACCCAAAATCAGTTTGAGGCTTTCCCATGTCGGTCAAAGGCAAAGGCTTTATCGGTTACCTCGACGTCGACTCTGACGATGCGTACGTCCAGATCCCCTGCGTGAAAGTCGCCAAACCATCCGGCCGCAACCGCGGCATCGTCGAATCTGAGGTTTGCCTGGGTGACACCGAGGTGGAACAGGACACTGGCGACCTGAAGCGCACCCCCATGACGTTGACGATCTACTGGTCACCGCTGCAGGCCGGGATCAGCGATGCCATTGAAACGGCGATCGAGGCCGACACCGAAGTCCAGATGGCACTCAAGCTGCCGTTCACGACGCCGGTCTACGAATACTACGTCGGCAAATTTTCCAATGCCGAACCGGATAACATCGTGCGCGACCAGAAACTGTCGATGACCGTCGAGTTTCTGCCGACCGCCGCGCCGACCCGGTCGACCACGGCCCCAACCCTCGAATCGTAAGCCAGTCTCCCCCACCAGATTTTCCCCGCAGGAAACCATGAAAAAGCCAGCTGAAAAGAAAACCGAATCGCCCGTCCAGCGGATGATCGCGGCCGGAAAGAAGATGATGGAGGCGCGCGTGCCGGTCGTAATCGCGGCCACCGGTGACACGCTCTACGTCCGCCGGATGGACATGCCGGAGCGGACGGCATTCGAAATGCAATTTGCCGCAGACACACCCTCGGGCGAAGTGCGGGACAATCCCTGCCTGTTCAAGGCCGGCCTGCTGCGGTCGACGGTTTACAACGAGGACGGCACATCCGCGTTCGCCGGCGTCGAGTACGAGGACATCATGGCCATGCCCAGCGAGCTGACCGAACCATTGCTGGATGCCGCCATGCGGTTGGCTGGATTCACTCGCGCCGACCGGGAGGTGCTCGAAAAAAAGTAGCCACGCCGACCATGAGCATGGCCTACCGGTTGTGCCTTGCGATCGGCTGTCCGCATCCGGATCACCTGTTCGAGGTACTGACGGGCGAGCAGTTTGACGGATGGTGTGCGTACTTTCGCCGGCGTCCGTTTGGTCACGATCTGGATCACCAGATGCTGGCCCAGCTGGCATTGCTGATCGCGGCATCGGGCGGCCAGTCTGGCGCCCGGATGGAGGATTACATGCCGCACGTCGAATCCGCTGACGACGACGATATTGACGACGACGAACTGGCCGCGATGTTTCCAGGCGCCGCAGAGTACGCAGCAAAAATTCAGCAACAGAATCAACCGGACCCGGATTCACCATGGCCGTAATCGCCAACCTCGACATCATCCTGGGAGCG
This sequence comes from Pirellulaceae bacterium, assembly GCA_041752775.1. Taxonomy (GTDB): domain Bacteria; phylum Planctomycetota; class Planctomycetia; order Pirellulales; family Pirellulaceae; genus BJ22. The sequence continues at coordinate 2,659 of JBGSVU010000052.1, forward strand.
CAAACCGGCCGGGCGGAACGACAGCTGAAAGGCGCGTCGGCCGTTGTCAACAACCTGCGGGGCGCAGTCGCGGGGTTGGCGACGGCGTACCTGGGATTGCGGACGGCACAGCGAGCAATTGTTGACGTCGCGAATTTCGAACGCGGTTTCGCCAAAGCGACGGCTCTGCTGGACAATCTGGATGCCACCACGCGGGCGGCCCTGTCGGCGACGGCCGCGAAAATCGGACTGGATCCATCGGTGAAGCAGTCGGCCAACGAAGCCGCTGCCGCGTACGAATACCTCTTTCTGGCTGGGCAGAACGCCCAACAGGCAATCGCATCGCTGCCGGCCGTCGCGAAATTCGCCACCGCAGGCGCGTTCGACATGGCACTGGCAACTGACTTGCTGACGGACTCGCAGTCCGCCTTGGGGCTGTCGGTGAAGTCCGTTGAGCAGAACTACGAAAATCTGACCCGCGTATCGGACGCCCTGATTGCCGCGTCGACGATCGCCAATGCCAGCGCGGAACAGTTTGCGATTTCGCTGACGAACAAGGCGGCACCAGCACTGCGACTGCTGAATAAGGACGTGGAAGAGGGGCTGGCCGTGCTGGCCGTGTACGCCGATCAGGGCCTCAAGGGCGAAGCGGCCGGCGAGGCGCTCTCGATTGTGTTCCGCGACCTGCAGCGTGCGGCCATTGAGAATGCTGGCGCGTTCAACGAGGCCGGGATCGCGGTTTTTGATTCTGCGGGCAAAATGCGATTCGCCGGCGAGATCGTCCGCGAGCTGACGGCGGCGCTCGATGGGTTGAGCGACAAAGAGAAAATCGAGGCGCTTCAGAATCTGGGGCTGCCATTCAAGTCGCTCTCCAACATTCAGGCCCTGCTCGGCACTGCGGACAAGATCGACGATTATTACGACCGGATCGTCGCAGCGGGTAACGTGACCGAACGCGTGGCCGGCCGGATACTGCCAAAATTTGACCAGCAAATCAAACGCATCAATGGATCTCTCGGCGTTCTGAATCGGGCGCTGCTCCTGCCGACTCTGGGAGCGTTTGCGACCGGACTAAACGGGATGATTTCCCTCTTGGGCACCACAACGGGCAAATTTCTGGCGTGGCTGGCCGTGACCATTGCCATCAACGCTGTGATTCCGAAGCTCGTGTCACTGGTCTATGGCGTTTCGAAGGCGCTCAAAGCAGTCATCACCGGCCAGGTGATTCTGTTGTCGATTCAGGGTTGGAAGGGGATCGTGCAACTCGGACTCGCGGCGGGGGTTGCAGCGGCGGCGATCTGGGCACTGAATGCGCAGTATTCCGATCTCGACGAAACAATTGAGGAATTCGATGAAAAGGCGAAAGTCGGAGCTGACTTTGCGGAGCAGGTGAAGGTCATGGTCACAGCCACCGACGACCTGGCGGAATCGCAAATGGCGGCCGTCGACGCGTCGAAGGCTCTGCAGGAATCATTGGCCCAACGTGGGGAGCAGCTGGCCCAAAGTCTGCGGACGCCAGTGGAAGAGTTTCGCGCCGATCTGGCGGAGCTGGTCACACTCGCCAATGCCGGAGCGATCACGCGGGAAACGGCACAGCGGGCGGTGGCGGCCGGGATCCAGCGGTTGCGGCAGGGAAGCGCGGAAATTGGTGCGGCGATCGCCCTGAACGTGGCCAGTGCCCAGCGCGGCAGTGCCGATGCGCTGACCCCATTCCTGCGACGGATGACCGCGACCGAAAACGTCAACCAAAAGATTCTGGACGCCGAACGCGAGGGGAATGAAACGCTGGACGAAATCGCAGAGACCCTCCGAACACGGCCGCAAGTCGTCATCAAAACCGTGGGGCTGTAACCAGTGGCCATTGAATCGATCAAACCTGTCCGCGGCACCAGCGGCACAACCGCTGGCGACAATATCCAGCGCCGCATTCGTTACCGCGTGAAATTCACGACGGACAACGAAGAGGCGACCGCTGCAGAATTCGCAGTGGCCAGCACATTCGGGTTGGTGCTGGGAATTTCCCACTACGTTTACGGCACGACGTTCGACCCGAGGGTGCGGCTGAAAGAGCTGCAGCCTACGGCTGGCAAGCAGCGGCGGGAGTACTACGTCGACGCCATCTTCGAGGGCAAGCCGCCCGAGTCGCAGAAATCGGAACCGCCCGGCGAAGAGTTCCCCGAGTTCCCGGAACAGGCCCAGCCGTTCGTGCGGGTGAATTACCGGGCCAGATCGGCAGCAATCGCGAAATCGCTGTTCGTCGGGTTCGTCGATCCGGATGGCGAACCAAAGGACGTGACCAATGTCATGATGCCTCCGCAAACCAAACTGCCGATAACCAGCAGTGCGGGAGTTCCAACGATGCCGCCGCGAGAGTCGCTGGAATATGACGTGGCATTGCTGCTAACGACTTACGTGCAGGATCATTGGCGCAAATCCAGCGAAGGCCCCGGGATCATCAACTCAACCGAAGTCCGGTTGCTGTGCGCGACGTCAGGCGGGGCGGTGCAGTTTTTCGAAGACTTCGACGCGAGGCAGCTGCTTTGTGTTTCAGAAGAATGGGAACCGCACATCCATTACGGACAACCGTGGAACACGGTCACGCGTGAATTCCTCTATCGCGAAACAGGATGGTACGTCGACGAACTGGACCAGGCTGTGGTGGCCCGGGCAATTCCCGGCGACCCGGACGGTTCGGGTGGATACTTTTCAAATTCGAACAAGACACAAATGGAGCTGGACGGGACGCCATTTTGCCGGAGATTGCTGGACCCGTTCGGTAACCCGGTCACCGACCCGGTCCCGCTGAACGGCAACGGCCAGCCACTGAAGGGCAACGACCCGGCCGACGCGGTGTTTCTGCGGTGGCTGGATTTCCGCGAGAAAAACTACGTTTCAATTTTCGCCTCGCCGTTCCGGGCGTTGTAACGCATGGCCGACAAAGAAATCAAAATCCTCTCCGAATCGGCCTTGCGCCAACTGCGCCGGGACCGCGACCTGGCCAGAACCAACGGCCGGCCAGTTGCGCGACGGCAACAAGGCGGGCTGGATGCCGGACCGCCGAACCTGATTTTCGAGATTCCCGCCGACGGGATCAACCCGATCGATTCGGGCGGTGTCAGCAGTGCCGACTGCGTCGCGTACCAGATCACCGAGGATGGGACGCTGCGGGAGGTGCTGGGCACTCGCAAACTGTACAATCTGTCCCCCAATTATCTGGAAGAGGGACAGCGGGTCATCGGTCACCTGGACGCATGGGGACGTTATGTTGCCACCCCCGAACCCTGCAGCAACCGCACGCCCGCGACCGTCGTGATTCCGGGTTTGGTGGCCAACGCCGCCCTGACGAAACTGCTGGTCGTCAACACGACCATCCGGTTCGGTCACGACAAACCGGGGTGCCTGATTGCCGACGCCGAAACGACTGGCACCGGCGAAGAGATCAATCTCTGTTGCGGCAGCAGCGGATCGGGCGACGGTTGCACACCGACCGCCACGCTGGAGCTGCGACTGGAATGCGACAGCGACCGGTTGCGGGTGCCGTCGCAACTGTACAGCAGCTACATCGGCGGGTACTTCGAGATCATCACGCTGTCCGCCAGCACGTCATCCATCGGCGATGGCGACCTCGTGACGTTCACGACGACATTCAAGGTCCGCGACGATCTGCAGGTCGATTCGCTGGACCAGGCGAAAGTGATGCTGAACTGCGGTGGCGTCTGGGGCGGACGCGGGTGGATCAATCCCAACGGCAACAACGGCACGAATGATGCCGGACTCGGAATCGTCGCCACCAACATTTCCCGGTCGATCAATGTCCCGGCGTGCGCAGTCAAGGGCGTCACGTACACCTTCACCGAGACCTGGCAAATCGATTTTTCCTTTAACTCAGCCAACGCAGAATGCAAGCGTTTCCTGAACTATTACGTGTTCATCCCGGCCAATCCGGCGACGCTCTGCTGGCCCTGCCCTGCCACCCGTCACATGCTGTTTTCCACGCACACAGTCGCCGCCAGCTGCCTGGAGGATCGGCCTTGGCCGACCTGTGCTGATCTGGACGATCCGTGCCCGGAATCATCGGGATCGTCCAGCGGACCGGGATCGTCATCGGGTGGTGGAGGCGGACCATCCAGCAGCGGTATGGGGGCCTGACCCAATGCGAAGTCGCCCAATGCGGCACCAGCTGCTGATTCTGTACCGTCACAACGCGGCGAAACTGGACGAGCTGCGCTGGTTGCTGCGATCGCTGCGGAATGTTCGCGGATGCTATTCCGTTCCGCTGGTCGTGGGCGATCCGCCCCAGTGGTACACCGGCCCGCGGTTGACGTTTCCGGCGACGCGGGCGCGAGACGTCGATGCGAAACTGCGTGCGATCGCGGGCAGCGACCGGGTGGCCGACGACTTCGTCCTGTTTGCCGACGACACCATCGTCGCCAGCGAAATCCAGTTCGACGACCTGCAGGTCATGCGTCACGGTCCCAGCCATTTCGACCGGCCGGGACAGGACCGGTGGTCGCGGGCTCTGGTCGGGACGCTGCAGTTCTGCCAGTCGCAGGGTTGGCCCGCGATCAACGTATCGACGCCGCACTGGCCCTACAGCTGGAACAGGCGACGGCTGGCCCAGACGCTGTCCCTGATTGGCGATCGGCGGTTGCTGGTCGAATCGGTCTACGTCGCCCAGCATGGCGTGGCGACGTTGCCGGCCGGGGAGGATTGCCAGTACAGGAAATTTGCCGGTCTGCCGGAGGCGGGCGCAAAGATTGTGAACTATGGCGATCAGGCTTTCGTGCGCGGGATCCGCCAGTGGGCGATGGAACATTTTCCCGTTCCCTCACCGTGGGAAACGGGCGAGGTGCCCGCGACAGAGGTCATCACTGGTGTGATGCCCGGCACGTTCCAGGTGTGTGCCCACCTGGGCGAGGTCGAGCGGCTGCAGGGCCGCCGCCCGGTGTTCGGATGCGCCATGTTCGGTGAAACCATGCTGGCGGCCGCGACGTCGCAGGATCGCAGCTGTGATCGTTGCCGGTCGTTTCGCCCGTCCGATCCGCCCCGCGTCGTGACGATCGGCAGTGGTGCCAGCGGTGCGAAACGGGAGGCGATGGACACGCCACCGGTGGGACCAGCTTTTTTCCGGGCGAACCCCTGTCCGCATCGTGGTGAGATTGTCGACCAGCGGATGGGCCGCGCCTGCATTACCGGCAATCAACCGGTCGAGATTCGCGCCTGCGACCGGCACGGCAAATGCAGCAGCGTGACATTCAACCGGCCGCAACCCGACGACGTCCGAGCCTGTGGCGGGTGTGAGTTGCTGCCGCGCTGTTAGACGAGAGCGAACAGCGGAGTCATTTTTTGCGCAAGGCGTTTGTGACCGATTCTTCCAGTTGGTGGTAATTGTCTCGCCACTCATCACGCTCCCGTTGCAGTTCCTTAAACTCCTTTGCGGTGATTTCCTTCTCGTTGATGAAGCCCAGAAAAACGACGATCAGCATCAGCCCGACGCCGATTCCGCCGACGCCGAGGACGATGAGTGTGCCCATAGTTGTTCAGCCTTTCAGGAATGATACGATTGTTGTGGAGGCACCGCATGTTGAACGACGACGACCCGCAAACTGACATCGAGCAGTTTTTCATGTCGACTGGTTATCTGGCACTGGGATTCGCTGTGATCCTCGTACTCGCGCTGCTGTGCCGAAGGATTTTCTGGGGCTACTGATCAGAACGGGATGTCGTCATCCAGCAGTAGCCGCATCAATTCGCCTGCCGTGATTTCGGCGGCGGCTGCATCGAACGGTTGGCCAGCGAAGTCCTGGGCATAGTGCGCCAGTTCGCGCAGGGCCGCATGCTGGACCGACTGCCGGAACTGTTTGGCCGTCCCGCTGTACGCAACGGGCGGCAGGCCGGCGAGGACGATCTCCTGCAGGCCGGGAACGTAAAAGCTAACGCCGGTACCGATCGGTTCCAGCGTGTCGCCGGCCGCGACGGTGACGATCAAATGCCAGGTCAGGTTCAGTTGACCCAGGCCGAACAGTATTGCCGCCCGGATGGCCAGCATGGTTTCGATCGGGACCATGTCCCGACCCGGACCGGCCGCGTCGGCGTCAATCCGCCGGATCGTAACCAGGTGATCGTGGTGATGCAGTTCGCTCATTTGGATCTCCGTTTTTTCATTTCGCCCAGAATGAACTCTGAAAACTCCCGTGATAACTGGGGGCCGGAGCGGACCGCTTCGGATTCCGAAAATTATTCGTTCCGGACCCGGCATTCCATTCCGGCCAACATCGCGTGTGCCGCGACCAGGTACTCGACACGCTCTTTGGAGCGTTCGATGTCGGCCGCTGCCGAATCGACCCTCGATTGCAACAGCCCCCGCACGAATTCGACGGCCTCCGGATCGGACAGGTCGGGCCGGGCATGGAACGCCGCCACCCGACGCGTGGCTTTCTTCCGGTCCGCTTCCGCGTGACGCCGTACCGCGCGCTCGGAGTGGAGTGCGTGGG
>JBGSVU010000053.1:0-2750 GCA_041752775.1 Pirellulaceae bacterium
TCCGCCTCTTGGCGACCGGTTCTGGGAGCCGCTGCACACCCGGCTGGCCCGCTGGGTCAATATTTGCAGGCGGGATGATTTCGTGGGAACCCGGATTTCTTTTCCGGAGGAATGGTCGCCGCGGGGGAACGAATTTGCGAACTTTGCCGTGGGTCCGCGCGGGCACATGAACTACTGGTCGGACGTGGAGGTTCTCGAAATTTTGCGGCGGGAACTGCTGGACGACGGTTCCGCGGTTTGGGCCCGGGGCAATTCCCGAAACCGGGCGGCCTGAAATCGGGTGACCTTTGAGTGCTTTTTTTTTCGCCTGAGTGAAGGGGATTTTGCGGGAATTCCGGATATGACGGATGAAACCAGGCTGAAAACGTCAGGTTTTTGCCTTAAAATCGCCGGGAACTGCCAGGTTATCGTAACCTGTTGAGTCTGCGCGAGTTTTCCAGGACCTTGTGGGTAAGCCAATGGCATCTGATCCAGTGATTGACGTTGAGGCCTTGTTGCAGCCAATTGCTGGCGAATCGCCAACCGGGGAAGAGTTGTCGATTGCCGAACCGGACGGGTTGTTCATGAAGACCAAGGACGCCTGGGACGAGGCCAGAAAACTCGTCAAGGAAGAACAGGACCGTGAACGGAACGGCGGCATTGACAGCCAGGGGCAGACCTGGCGCGTGATCCCGCCGCCCGACTGGGAAAAAGTCATTGATTTGGGAACGGAAATCCTGACCAGCCGGTCCAAGGATTTCCGTGTCGCGGCGTGGTTGACCGAAGCTCTGCTGCGCCGGCATCACGCGGCGGGGCTGCGCGACGGACTGAAAATCTGCAACGGACTCTGTCAGAATTTCTGGGACCAGATTCGCCCCTCTCCGAACGAGGAAGACGGCCATTCGGTAACCGTAGGCGCCTTTTCGGCGCTGGTCAGCGAAGCCACCTTCAGCGCGATCCTTGCGATTCCAGTGGCAATCGGCCAGAAACCCGGCGAACGGGAATTCAAAAGCTATTCGGCTCTCGACCATCAACGGGCCAGGGACATGGCCGAACTGGTCAGCAGCGAAGAACGCGAATCACGCATGGAAATGGGGCATGTGACCACATCCGAGTTCGATTCGGTCGTTGCCGTCACCGACAGGGAATACCACGACAATCTGATCGCTGACCTCAACGAATCGATCGGGTTGTTGTCTGAGGTGGGAAGTTTTCTGGGCCAGAATTGCCAGCCTGACAGTTATGGCGATGACCCGGCGCCAGGCATCACACCGTTTCGCGAAGAGTTGGAATCCGTAGTCAGGCTGGTCCGCGAACTTCGCGGCGAAGATGCGGCAGAAGAAAGCAGCGAAAGCGAACAGGGGGTCTCTGTCGTCGGTGGCGGAGTGCAGGGCAGCGTGATGACTCGCGAAGCCGCATTTCAGGCCATCGAACGGATCGCGCAGTTTTTCGAAAGGACCGAGCCACATACCCCGGTTCATTTTTCACTGCGGCAAGCCATTCGGTGGGGTCGCATGCCACTGCCGGAACTGTTGGCCGAACTGATCGAGGACGGACACTCGATGGAACGCCTGCGAAAAGTCGTCGGATTGCCCACGCCACCCGAGGACGCCTGATTCAACTCGCACAGAAATCCGGGCAGAATTCTGATCACACAATTCTGATCACACAGAGGTGAATTCTCCTGCCCCGTTTGCCACGCAAGGTCGATATTCCTGTAACAATACTCCTGCATTACCGGCAGCGGTGGGAGCGCCGCACCTGGGAACTTCACCCATGGGAACCGCGCGTCTGAGCATTTATATTGACCCGGACGGGAACGTGTCCCGTGGTTGGCAAGGCACCCTTCGAGCATGATCCGCGCATGAAACGTGACCCGCAGACATCAGTGGCCAGGATGATTGATCACGCGCTGTTGCATCCAGTGATGACTGACCGCGAAATTCTCGACGGCTGCCGCCTGGCGGCCGAGTTGAACCTGCGTTCCGTGTGCGTGAAACCCTGTGCCGTCCCGTTGGCCGTTGCCGAACTGGAAGGCACCGAAACCAGTGTGGGAACAGTGATCGGCTTCCCCCACGGTTGCCAGCCGACAGAAATGAAAGTGGCCGAGTCGCAGTGGGCCCTGAACCATGGTGCCACGGAGCTGGACATGGTGGTCAACATCGGCAAGGTTCTCGGTGGCGACTGGGAATATGTCACCGAAGACATTCGCGCCGTGGTACAGACGGGGCAGGCACGCAAGGCCATCGTCAAAGTCATCTTTGAAACCGATTATGTCACCCGTGACGAAGACAAACGGAAACTCTGCCAGATTTGCACCGAAGTCGGCGCCGATTTTGTCAAAACCAGCACCGGTTTCGGTTTCGTCAGGACAGCGGATGGACATTACGACTACCGCGGCGCCACCGCAGCCGATGTGCAGCTGATGCGGCAGGCGAGCGGACCTGGTGTCGGCGTCAAGGCCTCCGGCGGCATTCGCGATTTTGCCCACGCCGACCAGTTCATGCGACTGGGCGCCACGCGTCTTGGGACCAGCGCCAGCCAGGCGATTGTCGACGGCAGCGGCATCGACCATTCCAGTTACTGAGCGACCGCTGCCTGCCAGTGGAATGGCTTGACACGAACAACGCAGTCAAACATTGCCAATGGGCCACCTTCATTCACTGTTGGCGGCAGGTAAACTGTCAGGAATGTTTCAGTTTTGCCAGTTTTTTCCTGCCAGCCTGCCGCATTGCACTTGAGGCCAGCATCAAGTGGCCTTTGGACCGGCC
>JBGSVU010000054.1:0-2743 GCA_041752775.1 Pirellulaceae bacterium
ACCCTCCTCCGGCCCCCTGAACCACCCCCGCCCCACCCCATCCATCCCGCACGCCGCGCCTCAGGCAAAACAACACGCTTCCGTTGTGCATGATCCTTGCGAATCGCGCGCAATCCAAATTTGACGACTGCAACGGACATGCGGGTCCGCATTCGGCGGTCCGGCGAAGGCGGGCAAGTGGTACCCAGAGAGCCTTCAGACCGAGCAACCCCGTTTGCTGCAATTGCGCGCCCGAAATGTCAACTCACCCTGGCCCTGGCCCATCGCAATCAAATGCCGTGCCATGGGCCATCGGCCCTTGCGGCTGCCAGCGTGGCGAATCGCCTGACGACGCAGCACACGCCAGCGAATAATGGTGAAATGGCTGCTACTCGAAATGGGTGTCACCGGCACTGCCCGTTTTCGGTTTTTTCTGCAAGCCGACGCATGTGACATCAATTGCTCCCCCTCTCCCCGTGAATGGGTATTGCGCTGTTGCAGGGAGCTTGTTCATTTTGAAGCGATACTCACGGGGCGAGGGGCAGCTACGGCTTCGGGAATTGACTTGGCGCCGGCATTTGCTGTTCCCCTACAGCTTTCACGTCCCCTGAACTCGGAGCGATCTGTCGCAGACCCTTTAATTCCGAGTTCAACGTTGAAGCCCGATAACGACTGTCTGGAAGAAAGGTAGCGAGGATGAAACGCGGGGATTGGCTTTCCCGCCTTGGATGGAATTGAGCTCCACACTGTTTTTGGCAAGAAGGGTTTTGTTTCTCCTGGATGGGGCCACTGCTATTGTGCGAAAATGCTTCGTCACGACTGGAAATTTATTCACCAATTCCGGGATTCGGTTTCTACCGGATGGGCAGAACCGAGCACGCGTTATTTTCCCGCCTTGTCATAGCATTAAGTAGCAAATAAGATCGAGCATCCAGCAAATGTGCGATTTCTGTCTTATTTGATCGCCTGGATATGGAGCAATTGAATGGCCAGTCTGGAAAAAAATCGCATCGAGTCCACATTGTTGCACCTGTGGCAGGTGTCCTGTCGTCACAGGCAGTTGCAGGAATCAGCGCCTGAGATCGCAGCGACGCTTCGCAAGGTTATCCCGTTTGAACGAATGATCATTCGCGTTCTCGACGGCAGGCTCAAACATCTGCACAACTTTGGGGACGAGCCTCAAACCGAATCTCCGGCCAGCCGAATTCGTTCGCTGAATGTCGCTGAATTTGACCAGTTGCGCAGGTGGTGTGGCAGTGACCGGGTGTTGAAACGCCCGAAACGCCTGACGGGTGTGTTGGGCCTGCTGCTGCCTGAAGGGTGTTCGGGCGATATGCTGGCGATTCCCCTGCAGGAAGAGGATTTCTGTGCTGCCCTGATTCTGGTCGCGACGGCAGAACAGACTTTCGATGAGGAACAGGTTGAACTTGTCCGGCGTTTGAGTGAACCGGTTGGGGTGGCAATCGCCAATCATCACCGAATTCACGAGCTGGTCAGCCTGCGCGAAGCGGCCGAGGCGGACAAAGGAGCGCTGCTGCGACGGCTGGGACGAACCGACTTGGGCGACCAGATCATCGGCGAGTTTACGGGACTGCAAAAAGTCATGGAGCGGGTACGGCTTGTCGCCTCGTCGGATGCACCCGTAATTGTGCTGGGCGAGACCGGTTCGGGCAAAGAACTGATCGCCCGTGCGCTTCACAGCCGGGGTCACCGCCAAGGTGGGCCCTTCATCCGGGTCAATTGCGGGGCCATTCCCCCCGAACTTGTCGACTCCCAGCTGTTTGGTCACGAGAAAGGGGCCTTCACAGGTGCGGAGCAGTCGCGGCAGGGCTGGTTCGAACGGGCCGATGGCGGAACGCTGTTTCTGGATGAAATCGGTGAGCTGCCTTTGGAGGCACAAGTCCGGTTTTTGCGGGTTCTCCAGGACGGATTTGTGGAACGGGTTGGGGCGGACAGCGCTGTGCAGGTCGACGTGCGCGTGGTGGCCGCGACTCACCGTGATCTGGCAGCCATGGTTGCCAATGGGAAATTCCGGGAAGACCTCTGGTATCGGGTGGCCGTCTTTCCGATCCTGCTGCCTCCCTTGCGGGAACGGCGCGACGACATTCCCGAACTGGCTGCCCACTTCGCCGAGCGGGCCGCGAACCGTTTTGGCCTGGCTCCAGTCAGGCCAACTCCCGAGGATGTCGCGATGCTGCAAAGCTATCGTTGGCCGGGAAATATCCGGGAACTGGGTTCCGTTATCGATCGCGCGGCCATCCTGGGTGACGGAAAGTCGCTAGATGTCGCTGCCGCTCTCGGCCTCGGGGCAAGCCATTCCGGTGTCCGGGAAGTCCCGACGGTTCAGGGTGCCCCTTCAGTGGACCCGACTTTGGAGCCGGTGGCAGCGTCTGCAATGGCGTTGCCGGTCGCCGACAATTCCAGTGGACTGCCGGCGGACTTGTCCATTGACCAGGCCATGCGCCGACACATTGAGTTCGTTCTGGAAAAGACCCGTGGCAGGATTCAGGGCCGTGGTGGTGCAGCCGAACTGCTTGCCATCAATCCCCACACGCTGCGGGCGAGAATGCGAAAGCTGAAGATCAGATGGCTCAAGTTCCGGATAGGCGATTAGTCGTCCTGGCAACCTCGGCCACCGGGCGCGGACACCGGCTGGCGGGCGCTCCTCGTCAGGCTTGTTGCAGGTCGGCTGTGCCCTGCGCCTGAAAATTCTGGCCCGAGACGTTCACGGGGCGCTGGCGAAAAATAGCGCGAGGCGTGCACT
>JBGSVU010000055.1:0-3495 GCA_041752775.1 Pirellulaceae bacterium
CGCAGACGAAATCCTCGCCTGCGGCCCTGATTGTGACCAGCCATTCTGGAAAAGCTGAATTAAACTCCAGCCAGACGAGCTTCTTTCTGGGCCTTGCGGTCCGCCACGACTTCTTCCTGCAGATTGCCCGGCATCCGGCGATAGCCTTTCAGCTCCGGTGAGAACGTCCCCTGGCCCTGCGTCAGCGAACGCAGGTCCGTAGCATATCCGAACAGCTCGGACAGCGGGACTTCGCACACGATCACCGTCGTGCCATCGGACTGCATGTCCGTCGATTCAATAATTCCGCGGCGCGAGGTCAGGTCACCGACGATCCCTCCCTGGAAGACTTCCGGTGCCTCGACTTCGACACGCATGACCGGTTCCAGCAGCACCGGTTTGGTTTTCGGGAACGTCTCGCGGAAACAGTCTTTGGCGGCTATCTGAAACGCCATTTCCGAACTGTCGACGTCGTGATAGGAACCGTCTTTCAGGTGCATTTTCAGGAACACCACCGGAAACTCCGCCACGGTCCCCTTGTCGAGCATGGTGCGGACACCTTTTTCGACGGCCGGAATAAACTGTTTCGGAATACGACCGCTGACGATCGAATCCTCGAAGATGAAGTTGTCGGTGCCATCTTCGGGCAGCGGTTCGAACGCACCCACGATATGGGCGTACTGGCCGGAACCACCGGTCTGTTTCTTGTGTTTGTAGTTGAACTCGGCAACCTGAGTCGGCATCTCGCGGTAACTGACGCGCGGTGCACCCACGTCGACTTCCAGTTTGTATTCGCGGCGGATGCGTTCGACATAGATTTCAAGGTGCAACTCACCCATCCCGGCAATGATGGTTTCGCCGGTTTCTTCGTCGGTGAAAACCTGAAAAGTCGGGTCTTCCTTGCGGAACCGTTGCAGGGCCTTGCCCAGTTTGTCGGAATTGGAGCGTTCCCGCGGTGAAACGGCCATCTTGATGACGGGCTCGGGCACAAACATGCTTTCCAGGGAGCACATTTTCGCGTCCTGGCAATAGGTGTCCCCGGTCGCCGAGTCGATTCCCATCACGGCAATAATGTCACCGGCGGAAGCCGTATCGAGTTCCTCGCGTTTGTCGGAGTGCATCCGCACGATCCGGCTGAAACGTTCCTTGCGGCCGGTTCGCTGATTAAAATAGGTTTCGCCCTTGGTGATCGAGCCCTGGTAAATCCGCATGTAAGTCAGCTGACCATAGGGATCCTCGACCAGTTTGAACGCCATGCCGACGAAAGGCTTTTCGCGATCAGCGGTCAAAGGAAATGGTTCGTTTGGATTGTCGAACTGCATCGCCTTGATTTCCCGGTCCAGCGGCGACGGCAAATAACGCATCACGCCGTCGAGCAGGGCCTGAACGCCCTTGTTCCTGACCGCCGTCCCGACAAACACCGGAGTAAAACCGGAATTCTGGCAGGAGTCACGGATGACTTCGTCAATCAGCTCAACGGGCACGTCTTCTTCGGCCAGCAACATTTCCATCAGCTGGTCGTTGTACATCGACAGGGCTTCCAGCAGCTCCTGGCGGGCATTCGTGGCGTCGTCCAGATATTCCGCGGGAATGTCGTAGTCCACGACGGTTTCGCCGTTGGTGCCTTCGAACCGGCGGGCTTTCATGCGGACCAGATCGATCATGCCTTCGAATTGCTCTCCGGCACCGATCGGCCACTGGACAAGTACGGCGTCAGCGCCCAGTTTCTTTCGCATCTGGTCGACGACCCTGAAGGCATCGGCACCGGTGCGGTCCATTTTGTTGATAAACGCCAGGCGGGGCACGTGATACCGTTTCATCTGGCGGTCAACGGTCAGCGACTGGGCCTGGACGCCACCGACGGCACAAAGGACCAGTACCGCACCGTCCAGCACGCGCAGACTGCGTTCGACTTCGACTGTAAAGTCCACGTGTCCAGGGGTGTCAATCAGGTTGATGTTGACGTCTTTCCATTTCACGCTGGTCGCGGCGCTGGTGATTGTGATGCCGCGTTCTTTTTCCAGTTCCATGTGGTCCATGGTCGCACCGTCACCGCCACCGCGGACTTCTTCCATTTTGTGGATGCGTCCGGTGTAAAACAGGATCCGCTCGCTGAGGGTGGTTTTGCCCGAGTCGATATGAGCCGAGATGCCAATGTTGCGAATTGATTTGAGATCCATGAAATTCACCTGAAAAACGATCACGCAAAAACAAAAAAGGGACTGTGAAGAAAACCGGCCTGTGGCCCGCTTTTCCTCACCTGGCCACGAACCAGAGACGTCTGCCGGAGGGAACCTTATCAGCCCGTGCGGCTGGCAGGAATTCGTGCTGGCCAGAGTTGGATCAGCAGTCCTGTCTGATCATCTGGCGGAAACCGAATGTCCGCACCACGCCCCCCGATAGCCTTCTGCCCAACGAACAGGAAGCCAACTCGCGAAAATAAGTTCGCATCTGACTGATGCAACCATGATAGCCGAACGGCCATCAGCGGAAAGTCCAGTTCACCCTTTTTTCCCTCGCTGCGTCCCAAATACCGGGGTCCCGGTCCACGGGAAACCGCAGCCAGGCCTGTCCAAAATCGGGTTCCAGTCCGGTCGTTGCGCGCTGCGGTGCATCACCGGCGAAGCGTCCTGCGGGGGCAAGGCGAAAATCCGGGGGTCTGCAAGGGCCTTTGCGGCGGCGAAAGGTACCTTGATTCGCAGCCTGGCCCGGGGGACGAAAACCGTGTTCCTTGCAGCAGCCATAAAAGTCGTGTTAATTTTTTTGCAGCGACTTTTCCATGTGGCACCCGTTGGCACACTATGACACATCCGCGAAACAGTTATCTTTGGGCGGCAAGTGTTCACGGGTCGATAAGACATCGTCCATGTTTTTAGGAGTCAGCCCGGTTTTTCGGCGGTACGTGGGTGGCTTGATTGCAAGTATCCTGGCCGAAAAACGCGTCAGAACCCGGCGCGTGAAGGGCCACTTGGGCATTTGACGACCTTGCGGACCACGGAGCGACCTTTGATTTACACCACAGTGCCATCAGAACAGGATTCAGCCTCGTCGCTGCTGAACGGGGGCAGACGGGATGCATCCGGGCCGGAAACGGCACTGTCAGAATGGCGACAGGCCCTGCCGGATACAGCAATAAAAGGCGCCTTTTGCCATGCATGATCGAGGTAATTGCCAGGCACTGGTGACAGGTGGTACCGGTTTCGTCGGCGGGTTTCTGCTGCCTTTGTTGCCGGGGGCCATCGTGACCACCCGAAACCCGGACCGGGCCGCCAGCGAATTGCCCCAAGGCACCCAGTCCATTAAATGGGACCCGATGCAAGGCACTTTGCCCGTCGAATCGCTCCCCGGCAATCCGCCGCTGTGCGTGTTCAACCTGATGGGTGAAAGCGTCGCGGAAGGCCGCTGGACACAGGCCAAGAAGCAGAGAATTCGTGACAGCCGAGTCGTCGGCACGCAAAATCTGGTCGCAGGATTGCGGAAACTGCCCCGTTTGCCTGATGTACTGGTCAGCGCGTC
>JBGSVU010000056.1:0-3250 GCA_041752775.1 Pirellulaceae bacterium
AAGCAGGCCCAGCAGGAGACCAAGAAAAGCACATCCAGTGATCGTCACCAAACCGAAGTATAAGCGGTGGGGGTGGCGACCGGTCCAGTCAGCCAGACGGTCGCGCCAAGTCGATCGGAATCCACAAGTCTGTTCCAGCGATGGCCGCCCGGCATCGACCAGCCAGTAGCCCACGTGCTGTCGCGTCGACTCGGGCAACCGGTCGGTGGATCCGGTTTGGCGGCGGGAGGAAGACAGCCCACCGGCTTTTCGAGCGAGTTCGATGGCGGCGCTGGCAATTCCGGTTTCCGGCAAATCTGACCGGCGGGCGATGGCCTCAACCGCATCCCGATAGCGGTTGCGGCTGGCGAAATCCATTTCCGGATAGACACCGGCCGGGTCGCTGCGGAGGATTCGTTCGCTGCGACTGGTCAACTCGAAAAAATCGATCCAGTCGAGTGTCGCGACCAGCCGCATGCTGGTGATCACGTTGCCAATCGAAACCTGACTGGCAGCAAACTGGTGTTGCTCCTGGCGGCGCAACTCGGCAAGGTCCCAGCCCCGCTGTTGAAACACGGCTTCCAGCGGAGGCAACAGTTTCGTCGCGGCGGCTCCCCGGTCGCGAATCAGCTCGTGCAGACGCAGAAACACCGGAGAATACTCTTTCCCGATATAGGACGCAAAATCAGGCGGGGGTTGCGGCAGTCCGGTTTCCTCCCCAGAGGTTTCGACAGACAACGACGGGAGTTGGTCGGCGATCTTCCGCGCCGCCACGGTCCAGCGGCGATCGTCCAAAAACTGCTCAGCGAGTCGACTGAGTTGTTCCACCAGCACCAGGCGCAACATTACTGGAAAGGCCCAGGTTTCACCAATGGTCAACCCGGCATGGACCTGAAACTGGTCCACGAAGCGAACGATCACGTCTTCGTCGAGTGCCGAGCCGGTGTGGGCTATCAGTTCCCGGGCCAGTCGATGCACGCGCGGGATCCCACTGGCGAGTTTGGGCAGTTCGCGAAAAAAGCCGACGGGCAAATGATCGCGGATGTCGCGAATCTGCTCGCGGATCACGTGAAAGTTGTCAACGAACCACTCGGCGATCGGCGCAATGATGTCGTCCGCTTCAGCCATCACGAGCAGGGCTTCGCGGTGAGCGGCTTCGATCAGGACAACGTTATTCTCGAACTGTCGCCGGAAGGTCTGGGCCAGCCGCGGGGCGCGCGGAACCGGTTTCAGCTCTGATCCCAGCCAGCGTGCGTGTGTCTCCAGCTGCAACGTCCCAAAGGGCTGACTGGAATCACCTTCAGAAGGACGGGGCGTCGGTCCGACAGGTGCAGGTTGTTCCGGACCCGGCAGTGCTGAAATGTCTGCTTCAGTCGAATCCAGGGCTTTCATGGCGTCCGTGGCCGGGAGTTAAAACGAAGAACCTGAAACACCGCTGGTGCCGAACGACTGTCGACAGGCTTTCAGTTTTAGCGGGGCTTCGGCTTGCGACTCCAGAACGGGGTGCGGCTGCGAAACTCGCGGGACAGCTGGAACAGCTTCTGGTCCACCATGGTGGACCGGTTGAGGTGCGACCTCTCATCGACGACAAGCGTTTCATCGCAGTTCCCGGATGAAGAATTCTGGAGACTGGACTGGTTGTCAGTGATGTGAAACCGTCGTTGAAGGTCTGGCAAACGTGGCATATACGGCTTTCCTCGGGTGGGTCTCGCAGCAAAAACCTTCCGGACTGCAGTCGCGACGAGTTGTCCCGACTGGTTCCGGCTGGCAATTCGCCGCTACGGTGCGGCGAATCTGTTCCTCTCATTCCTTTGATCAAAGCAAATGAAATGCCAAGTCACATTTGTGTCCCGGAAGCCATGAAAACGGCAGAACATGGTTTTGCTGCTGCACGGTTCTCGAGCAGTCCGATCGTTGCGCGACCATGACACAACAACAAAGTTCTGCAGCGCGCAGGTGGTGCCAGCATTTTTCCGTCCTGGCAGCCACCTCGTTTTCAACCTTCCTGCCCGTAGGGAACTTCCCTGCCCGTGGAGAGCAGGCTTGTTCCGCAAAAATTTGACCCGGCGGCAACTCGCTGCAGCGGCTTGCAGGAACAGACAGCGTCGGGCCAATTGTTCGTTCGGAAGTCTGAATCTTTCGATTTGAACCAGCCTTGACTCTGTTTGGTCCGGAGGGTCGCCCGGTCGCGTTGTCCTGGGACAGCGGATACCCCGCGCTTCAAAAAAACATTGTCCAGCGGTATGGATGTTGCAGCGTTTGCGAGGCTCTGTGCAACCCCGCGATTGTCGCCTGGCGACGCGGCGTCAAAGAAAACATCTGGTAGTCCTTGAAACGAATTCAAACGATTTGATTCGGAGATTGCCACTTCATTGAAACCAGCCACTTCTTTAGCCAGATCCGGAGTCAAATCATGGTCGAAGTTCATCAAACAGCAGTACCACCCGATACGCCCACCGTGGATGCGGCCTCTGTGGATGTCGTCCGCCGCAGCCCCGTCAGTTGGGGTGCCATCATTGCAGGACTGTTTTTTATCATTGCTTTCTATTGGCTGGCCCTGTTGTTCGGGTCGGCAGCAGGAATCGGGATTGCTGACGCCAACGATGCATCGGGACTGACTGATTCCTACATGACGGGAGCGATGATCTGGCTGGCGATCTCGGCGTTTGCCGCTTTCCTCCTGGGAGGTCTACTGACGGCACGTCTGGCCGGGAACACGTCGGTTTCTGCCGGCATCCTGAACGGAGTTTCCCTCTGGGCGGTCGCCAGCGTCATCATGCTTGTGGTGGACTACTACGTGATCAGCAACGCCGTGCGAACAACGACTGCCGTAGTTTCATCGACGTTGAACGCTGCGGGGAATGCCGCGGGCACGGCCGTCATGGGGGTCGGCAATGTGGCAGGCAATCTCGGCAGGGCGACCTACGAATCCGCGGCCGATTTTTCGCAAACGGACCTGGCTGGTGACATTGCCTCGCGGGTCAAGCAGCGCATTTCCAATACCCTCGCCAATCGCGGTGGCGAGAATGTTTCGCAGGAAGAAGTCGAGAGTGCCATGGCCAAAATCGACACCCAGACACTGAAGAATGCTGCTCAGGCGCTGGTCGACGATGACAGCGAAGGCGCGAAAGACGTCCTCGCCGAAGAGACCCGTCTGTCCACCGGGGAAATCAATTCGATCGTGGATGGCGTCTATACATCTATTGCCGATTCGCCCACGCTCGAATCGGTCCAGCAGCAAATGCAACGGCAAATGGAGCTGGCCCGGCAG
>JBGSVU010000057.1:0-5434 GCA_041752775.1 Pirellulaceae bacterium
CGGAAGCCGCCAATCCGATGGGCAACCTCTGGACGTTTTTGCCGCTGATGCTTGGTGTGATGCTGATTTTCATGCTGATCTCCAGTCGGCCCCAACAAAAGGAACAGGCACGCACCAAACAGATGCTGGCCGAGCTCAAGAAACATGATCGTGTCGTGACGGCAGGGGGAATCATCGGGTCGGTTGTCAACACCGGTTCCGACAGCCCCTATGTCACGCTGCAGATCGATGAAACATCCAAAGCCAAAATACAGGTGCTGAAGGCTTCGATCGTTCGCATTGTCAAGGACGATTCGGCCAGCAGCGCGAGCTGAAACGGGCGGTGTTGCGGGATGTCACCGAACACCCCGCAGAGACCCAGTCCACAGGAATCTTCAGGAGCGTTCGCAAATCCCGGCGCTCCAGTGACCAGTCTCAAGACCGGAGGATTGTCTCCGGCGCTGGTTTGAATTAATCGAATACAAGAAACAAATTCACGGAACCTGTTTTATGTTGTCTGGAATTTCCAGTTTTGATATTGCCAGCCTGGTTTTGGCTCAAGGTGCCTCGACGGCCGCCCAGGCAACCAGCAAAGCGGCCTCCACATCTTCCTCGTGGGATACTGTTCTGCCCCTGGTGATGCTGATTGTCACGATCGTCGGCGCCATTCTGCTTGGGCAGTTCATTGCCCGGTCGGTTCGCATGCCGGAATACGGCACCCGCATCGCCACGATTATCGGCGTGATCGCCTGTGCCCTGCTGGTTATCTGGACCAACTGGCCACCGCGTTTTGGCGTCGATTTGCGGGGCGGCATCAATTACATCGGTCAGCTGAATCTCGCGGAGTTTCAGGGGGACAATCCTCCCAAAGCCGTGGATATCATCCCGATGCTCAAGGCCCGCACCGATCCGTCCGGAACAAAGGAAATCGTGATTCGCCCCCTCGGTGATGACAAAATCGAAGTCATCATGCCGCAGGTTGACGAGGCCGAAGCGGATGAAGTCTGGAACACCCTGGTGCAAACCGGACACCTGCAATTCCGGATTGTTGCCGACCGGACTTTTCACAGTGCGGAAATGACGCTGGCCGCGGATCAGGCCAAAACCGGCAATCGCAGCCGGTTCGTCTATCGGACCACGGCTGGCGGAGAACAGGTAAAAATCGCCGGATGGTACGATCTGGCCCGTGAAGTCAACCCCAACCAGGGAGACCCGGACCAGCCAGGCGTGATCAAATTCATGCCGCAATTCAACAATCTGCTGAGGGATCGTGAGACCGGGCGGCTGATCGACATGAACGTCGTCAATGCCGCGGGCGGCGCCGGATCAGAGGCCAGATTCACGGGTTGGCTGATGGCCAACAATATCAGCAGCCCGCAGATTCTGCTGATCGAGCCGCGGAATGAACGGCTGAACGTCGAAGGCGAACATCTGGCACGCGTGTCGGTGGGAACCAACAACACCGACGGCAGCCCCACAGTGGACTTTGTCATGTCGGGCGAGGGCGCCCGCAGAATGTTTGCGCTGACCAATGAAAACAAGCCGCGTGAGCAGGGGAAATTTCTGCTGGGAATCGTGCTCGACAACGCCTTGCACTCAGCACCCTCGATCAATTCACCCATTTCCGCCCAGGGTGTAATCGAAGGCAAGTTCACCCAGAAAGAAGTCAAGGATCTGGAGTTGTATCTGGAGAGCGGCAAGATTTCCGTCGCGCTGGTCAAGGATCCGATCAGCAAGCAGTACATGGAATCGACGCTGGGTGAAGAGCTGAAAACCAAAGGGCTGATGGCGATTGGGGTTTCCCTCGCCGCCGTGCTCCTGTTCATGCTGTTCTATTATCGCCTGTTTGCCGGAGGCATTTCCTGCATGGCGCTGGTGCTGAACCTGATTCTGACGCTTGGTTTTGTGATGGCCATCAAACAGCCGCTGACGCTGACGGGGTTGGCCGGACTGGTATTGACGATCGGGATGAGCGTGGATGCCAATGTGCTGATTTTCGAACGAATTCGCGAGGAGATGAGCCGGGGAGCTTCGCTGCGGGTTGCGATTCAGAACGGTTTTGAACGGGCCTTTGGAACAATCATTGATGCCAACGTGACGACACTTCTGACGGCGGTCGTGCTTTATGTGTTGGGCACCGACCAGATCAAGGGATTTTCCGTGACGCTGATTATCGGCATTCTGACCAGCATGTTCACCGCGGTTTTTGTTTCGCGAACGGTATTTGACATTGCTGAAAAACGACACTGGATCCGTTCGCTGTCGATGACCCGGATGTTTGGCGATGTGAACTGGGACTTCATGGGCAAGTTCCGGATCGCCGCGATCGGGTCTGTGGCCCTGATTGTGATTGGAATGGTTGCGCTGGTATCGCTCGGTGAACAGGTGCTGGATATCGACTTGCGTGGCGGATCGACGGCACAAGTGCTGTTCAATGAACAGACAACGCGGACAGAGGTCGAGCGGGCCCTGCGCGACAGCAACAGTACTTTTCAGGGAGAGCCTGTTGATTTTGTGGTTTCCGAACTGCGCGGTAGCGACAATTCCACCGGCCGTGAGTTCAAAATCGACAGCAGTATTCCCAGCTTTGATGAAACCGTTCATACCGAACGCTGGCCGGAACTGGACGAGGTGCTTACAAAAGTTTTCGCCGGAAAACTTCGCCAGCGCCATGTGACCTGGGATCCGGCCGGGATTCAGATTGAACCAGTCGGCGAAAACTCTGTCGGCGAAGATTCCACAGGACAAAATTCGACCGGGCAGAATTCAACCGGGCAGAATTCGGCCACTCCGAACGGCAATGGTGCAGCGGCAAACAAAATCGGACAGGCCGGACGCCAGCCTGGAAACGGTGAGTTCGCCGTCAGCGCATTGCCGAACCTGGCTGGCGGTTTGTTGACGCTTCAGGACGAACAACCCGCAACCGGGACTGCAAACCAGGAAGGAGCGGGCCAGGCGGGCGATCCAGGCACAGGTTCATCGGCAACTGAATCAGCCGCCGGAACCGCGGACGTTACACCGGGTCAGCAGGACCCGCTGGCCGCGGCGGACCCGACACCAGCCGCAGGTGATGTTCCCGCCGCAGATGCGCAGGATGATCTGCCCGGCGTTGAAGTCGCTCCGGCGCAGAATCCAGGTCAGCAGTATTCGGCCACGGTGACCCTGGAGTTCGATAATGACATTACAGCCAAGTCGTTGCGAACCCAGTTGATTGAGACGTCGCGCCGCGCCGACCTGTTGCTGGAAGAAAACCAGATCCGGCTGACCAGCGATTTGCTCAAGGCCGACGAATCGGTGCAGAATGCTTCGCTGAAAAAATGGACGGTCACCATGGAAACGGCCAGTCAGGGAGACGCCGCCCTGATCCTCGGCCGCTGGTCCGAAGAATTCAACAAAATGCCCTATTTCAAGGCGGCGAGTGGCGTCGGCAAACAGATCGCCGGATCGACCCAGATGAAAGCATTTGCGGCTGTGCTGGCCAGCCTGTTGGGAATCATCGCCTATATTTGGGTCCGTTTCCAGAACGTGGCCTTTGGCATCGCCGCGGTGGTGGCGCTGATTCACGATGTGCTGGTGGTCGTCGGAGCGATAGCCCTCAGCCACTACGTGGCGGGTGCACTGGGGTTCATCATGGTCGACAAGTTCAAGATCAGTCTGCAGATTGTTGCCGCGTTGCTGACCGTGATCGGTTATTCGCTGAATGACACGATTGTGATTTTTGACCGGGTACGCGAGGTGCGGGGCAAGCGTCTGGAGTTGACGACGGAAATGGTCAACACCAGTGTTTCGGCCACGCTGTCGCGAACAGTGTTGACGTCACTGACGACCTTTATTGTTGTGCTGCTCCTGTATTTCTTCGGTGGGCCGTCGATTCATGGTTTTGCCTTTTCGCTGGTTATCGGGATTGTCGTGGGAACTTACAGTACCGTGTTTGTGGCTTCGCCCATGCTGGTTTGGCTGATGAACCGGTTTGGGCTGAATGCCGAACTGAATGCCGAACTGGCGGCAGCAAAGAACTGACCGGGCCCGTGGCCAGCGCGGACCCGTAAGACTCTCCTGAGGTCCATTCCGCGCTGGTTTCCCCCACCAGTCGGGGCATGCACCAGACTGGTTTATACGATCCATCGAATGAGGCCCCGTGTTGGCCCAAACCTGATTTGGGCCAAAGTTCACTGGTTGGCAGATAGTGTTGCCGGCACGCGCAGGGCACTCCCCGAAACGGGAGCCAATGTAACGGGGACATTGACCTGTTCCGCTACTGCTTTTCCAGGGGCATGGGCCTGAAAAAATCTCCAGGCTGATCCCCGGCAGAATCCACAGGAACCGGGCGGTTTGCCGGTTCTATTGAGAACCAGCGCCAGTTGATTCTTTCCCAGAATGAGAGCGTACCTTCCCACCGATTCAGGGTCGCCTGCAGCCGCATCACCGAGGGATCTGAGGGGGCCATTATTTCGCCCAGAATCGACCTGCATCCGGCAGGATGTCCTCCCATCAGCAAGGCGGTCGCGAAGTTTGTTTTGTAGAGCAGCGGGACGTCCGGCCGCATCCACGTACACCCAGGGCTCAAGACCAGACCTCGCAGGATCTCGATGGCTTTGAGGTAATGGCCAAGTCTGATCAGACAGACGGCCCGGGCGTGTTCGCCGGCAATACCCCGGAAATTGGCGTTCAACAGGCGGCAGGCCTGTTCGAATTCGCACTTTGAAACCAGCCCGCTGATTCCCTGATAGACCAGGGCATCTTCTGGAGTCGGAAAAGCAGCGGAAGATGGGTTTGTCCCAGATGGCGAAGTCCCTGCCTGGGGCTGGGGAGGGTTTTTGTTTTGGGGCTGACTTGTTGAATTGGAAGGGTTTTTTGCACTCATGACCAGTTGAGACCTTTCAGATTGTCGCCACACGACCCAGCGCCTGAAGCGGCAATGGACGTCGAGCGATACAGGAGCGGATGAAACACAGCGCTGGAAAAGCAGAAAGAGAATCGGGCGCTGGTTCAAATCTGCAGACGCACATGTTGGCCAAACAAAGTGAGATCCTGCGGAAAACAGGCGATGGTTAGGACATCCACCTTTGGATTCCAGTCCCGAAAGCCATACGGCACCACAAACAGAAGGCAGAAGAGCCCGGCGTGTTTGGTCGGATTCCTGCGGATTCGATGGGAAGGCGACCACCTGGAACTGTCGGGTAGAAGTCCCGGATCCGCTTTGTCTCCAAACTCGCGCGACGCTGACCCCTGCCGATGGTCTCTGCCTGGTTGTTCCCCACAACTGAACCCGGCGGTGCCAACTGGCGGCAGTTGCGGACAATCAACAGAAGTGCCCGCCCATACCGGAGCTGACAACATCCAGACAAAACAGAACAAAAACTGATTCAAGTTAGCCATCGCTGAAAAAGTACTACGGTCACGCCTGCAACGTATCCAGCGAATGCCCAGGGGGCAATTTTCCTTGCGTACCAGA
>JBGSVU010000058.1:0-3578 GCA_041752775.1 Pirellulaceae bacterium
TTTAAACCAAATCACCTCGCGCCCAGCCGAAGCCCCCGCTTCCGGCCCCGGATCACCTCGCGCAGATTGGACAGCTACCTCACAAGTCGAACTCCGCCAACCCAAGAGAATCCATTTCTCGCTTACCAGCATCACCGCCGATCATCACGGTGACCAGTATGTATCGGACGCGATTTTCCGACACCGCAGAATTTAAAGCCGCGAAAAGAGAGGAATCATTCTCTTTTCCTTGCCTCAATACCTGGAGTCCGGCAAGCAGGTACTCACGGGTCCCACGTTCGACCCAGCGACCATCCGGCAACTCTTTCTGCACGCGACTGTCTTGTTGATCATCGGGATCGCTTATCTCAGTTTCGACGATGAGAAAAGCATCGTCCCTCCGATAGATCAGGTGTGGCTCGTATGGGTCAGTCCCGGTGTGGACCAGCTCCGTGAACTCTGGAAAGCGAGGAGCAATTACGACTTCGAATGCCCGCCGCCCCAACTCCCGGTCGGCCTCGAACAATGCAGCATCACCGTCCGCGTTCCTGTCGTTCTCTTCAGTACTCATCCATTGTCCCTATCTTTCAGTTCACGCGCCCAATTTAGCGGAAGCCGGAGGCAACAACAGCTGAATCCAGCACTGCCTAGCGTCATGCATCACTTGGTGGGCACGGTGACCACTCCACTGGCAAAACGCACCGTTCGGCGACTTTGCTGCATCTCACTGCGTACGCCCCTTGGCATAAGGTGATCGTGCTTGAGTCCCCTGAACGCGACGGGAAATATTCAGCGGTCAGTCTATCAAACGATCCCCTGCGAAAAGGAGGCCTCAGCTGAAACAGTCGCCGCATCGTTGAAAGCACTGAAGATGCCGCCGAAACGAATTTGCAGGTCCACGCAGCTATGCACTTGACATGCTGGCTTAAACCACTGACCCGGCCGAAATACGTTTCCAGCGACTTTCGAGCACAACGATCGTTACAGCGTAAATAAGTACGATGAAAAACGGTATTGCCACGAAACGCAGGTCAGGAAAAGCGTACCAGAGTACCACGACGCCCACGGTCCGTGCTACCGCGTGAAAGATCCCGACCCAATGTCCCATCAGCCATGATGTGGGCATCCACATCAGGCCTGTCAATATGCCGACCGTAAGCGGCAAGGATGTTGGCTCAACCAGAAAAAAGGGAATCGCAATTGCATACACGAGAAGGGCACTGCCGACCGCCAGAAAAAACAGCGCGTCGAATGGGTTCCGGGGCAAACCTTTAGTGGAGGCATGTTCTCCAGTGAAACGGGACAGAAACAGCCCCACATAGACGATACTGCCTGTCGCGCAAAACAGAAACATTTCGACGCTAAAGCCTGACAGATAGATTCCTGCAATGCCAACAGCCGCCCAGGCCAAAGCTCCGGCCAGTGGAAACGCCAGAAAACGTTGCGCACGAAACCGACTCAGCTGTTCAGCAAGGTCAGCAGAAAATTCTTGGGTCATGGAAGTTGGTTTGGAATGCGTATCGAATCGAGGTTGACCGTGAATCAACTGCGCCTGAAACGGAGACGCCGCAGCCGAAGTTCAGTTACAAATGGCCGGGCAAATGCCGAGAGGTTACTCAGTTGACAATGCAATTAATCTATCCGGGGAATTCGCTGCCAGCAAGTTTTTGCGACCCGCCCGCAGCAGCAAGGTCTCATGGCACATGGCACAGTATTTGATTGCGATGGGCCATTGCCAGCGGAGTCGGCATGACCGCCGCGTGGCTACAGGAACCGGGCTCACTCAATCTGAAGGCTCTTTAGGCATCATTTGCCCGTCTTCGCCCGACCGCCGGAAGCAGCCTCTCATCTACGGTGGTGTGGGAAGGGCGCCTTTAACGGGTGCCCCTTACCCAATTCTGACGTTGCTCAGTTAGCGGCAGCCACGCGCCAAATCCAAACCGATCCGTCCTTGCCGCCCGCCGCCAATAGTTTGCCATCCGGGCTGAATTCAACGACACCGATATGGTCTCTGCCCTGCAACGCCTCAAGTTCCTTTCCCGTCTCCACATCCCAAACTCGCAAAACCTTGTCACCGCTGGCCATTGCAAGTTTTTTGCCGTCCGGGCTGAAAACCACTCGCTCCACCGACGCCTCAAGCCCCTGGAACGCTTGCGTGGACTTGCCAGTCTCGAGATCCCATATCTGCACCGACGCCTTCGTCTCGTCGATCAGCACACCGGCCGGTGAGCCCCGGCTGCCCGCCGTCAGGGGCACCGCAATATACCTGCCGTTTGGGCCAAACGCCACGTCGGCAGCAGACACCCACTGCCCCGGTTTCACTTCCGCCTGGACGCTGAAATCGTGAAGCACCTTTCCAGTCTCGCAGTCCCAGACCGTCACCTGTCCGGCCTCCGGGAGTTCTCCGCCCGCCCCACTCGTTCCGGCCGCGAAGCGTTTGCCGTCCGCACTCCATGCCACCGAGCTCGCGGCAGTTGAGAGCCTATCTGACTTGTGGACGAGTTTGCCCGTGTCCACGTCCCAGATGATTACGATTCCGCCTGGTAAGCCGTGCCGACCGCCCACGGCCGCGACCGATCCTGCGGTGGCGAGTTGTTTGCCGTCTGGGCTGAATGCCATCGCAAACACGTCCGGACGGAAGGCCGATCGTTGCCCGCGGTCCAGGATCGGGTCGATCTTGACTCGCAACTGATCGTCTTCGAGGCTGCGAATCGTGATCTCGCCCCAGTAATTGACGGCCACAATCTTAAGGTCCGGCGTGAATGCGACAACTGGGCCGCCGTACCCGGTCTGGGCGACATCGGACACCAGCGCGGTCTGTCTGCCTGTAGCCGGATCCCACACCCGAATCGTGCGATCTTCGCCAGCCGTCGCTATCGACTTCCCATCGGCGGCCCACGACACCGTCCCCACCTTCTGAGTGTGTCCCTCAAGCAACACCGGCTCCTGAGGGCCAGCTGCGTGTACGAAATTCATTGCCGTTGCGAATACTACGGCCATTGTCATCGCGCTAGTGACATTCACTGCTATTTTCCTCCGAAGTGGTGCGATTCAGACAAATCTATGGCCGCCAGAATGAGCCGACAGGGCAGCGCACCCGATACAGGTGGCCCACGCGAACTTCATGGGGTGAATCCCGCGGGACCACACCGTCGGAACCGGAATCAGTTTAACCCTGGTGACGCCGGACGGCAAGATTTTTTACGTCACATCCGCAGCCGCATGAATCCATGGCACATGGCAAAGTATTTGATTGCGATGGGCCATCGCCAGAGGGGTCGGCATGGCGGTCGCGTCGCCTACCTTGGTGTCCCTATTCCTTGAAAACAGCCGCGTTGACCGAGCGGCGGCCAACGGCTGCCAACTCAGAGACACGCCCTTTGCGAATTCCGCCACCGAAAGCATCGAAACAGACCAGCAGTCGTACACGCAGAACACCAGCACCACGACGGTATCACCAACTTCGTGCTCTTCGTGTTCTTCGTGGTTGTAGCCCCCCGCTGGCCCGCCGCCAAACAATCCACCGCAGCAGCAAGGGCCCACGGCCCATGACAAGGGAACTGATTGTGATGGGCCATTGCCAGCGGAGTCGGCATGAC
>JBGSVU010000059.1:0-7202 GCA_041752775.1 Pirellulaceae bacterium
AACTTTTCGATCCGGGTCGGCAGCGGAATGGGCCCGTGGACTTCGGAATGGGTCCGCTTGGCGGTGTCCACGATTTCCTGCGCGCTCTGGTCCAGAACGGCATGATCGTAGGCTTCCATTCGGATTCGGATTACTTCGTGAGCACCTGCGGACACAGACCAACTCCGTTTCAACAAGCCGAAAAAGATCGGCCAATCAAAAAATCATCGTGACAAAATCGTTTTGATGTCGGACCGAAGACAGCAGAAAGCCATCCGGCTGCGATCCGGCACACGCCAGATCTCCAACAATCGAGAATCGCCCAATTTAGGGATCATCGGAAATCCCGTCAACGGCCAGGCACACTGGTTTTCCGATTTTTTTGTGGATTCCATTTCCACCGGGACAAAAGTGGGGACCTGGTTCGACTGGACCAGCGGGTTCCTGCTCTTTCCGGCAGGGATACCAGCGGGGTTGTTGACCGTCGGCCGCATCGGACTTTGCTGCCTTGGGGAAACTTCGTTTCCAATTTTGAATAATCGCAGAAATCCTCTGGTTTTTTGCTTGAAACGAAGCCGGAATTCGTTTCCAATACGGGGAAGATGTCAAAAAAATGCAGTCCGGTTTCCTTGCCCGCGACGTGGGATTTTCCGGTCGGGAAACCACTGCAGCAAGAAGGTTTGAATTGGACTGCGGACCGTTTGGAAAGCGAATCACTACACCAGAATTTGCTGCGGCATTTTTGCCGGGAGAAAAGCTCATGTTTCAGACTTGTCGTCTCGCTTGGTGGGCCGTTGCCGGGGTTTTTGCGTCTGTTCTCGCGAATGGACCTCAGGTTTTCGCCCAAAATACGACGATTCAGCTGCCGACTTTCTCAAATTTCAGCATCAATACTGTGGTGATGGCCCCGGACGCCGGGATCATGCGTTCGGGCGGCATCAACCGCTTCAGTGCAAGAGGGATGCGGCGGGGTATCCCGGGACTGCCATCGAACCCATTCACAACAAACCGGGCCGCTGG
This sequence comes from Pirellulaceae bacterium, assembly GCA_041752775.1. Lineage (GTDB taxonomy): Bacteria > Planctomycetota > Planctomycetia > Pirellulales > Pirellulaceae > BJ22. The sequence continues at coordinate 1,000 of JBGSVU010000059.1, forward strand.
ACAAAATGCCGGTGCCGCCCAGGCGGCCGTCACCACCCGAATCCTGATTCTCAACGAACTGGAGGCCAGGCAGACGGGGGGATATGTCCCGGCGCCTGCTTTTACGTCCAGGTCCGTTCCTGCCGCACCCCAGCCAGCGGTCCGGCGCCAGGCCGATTTTATCACGCGCAATCTTGGCGGAAAAAAATGACTTCGGCCGGTTTCCGGATGGATTTCCTCAACGTTACCCAACGTTAACTGTGGTACAGACCGCGAGGGATGCCGGGCGACTGAAAATAGCCAGGCGACTTGAAATCACTGCGTGCCAAAGTTAGCTTCAATAGCGGGACCGCCCGACCAGTGTATTACTCCCGGTGGCAGAATTTGGGCTGGTCGCTGCCGCAATTGGTGCAAGGGGTGAGGCATGACGGTGATGCGAATTCTGTTGGGGATGATGTTGTGGACTCTGGCCATAACCGGCAACGTATGGGCTCAATGTGGTTGCGGGGAAGAGTGCAATTCGGGTTGCCAGTGCGGTTGCAGTGATCCGGACAAGTACCCCCCGGCGGCACCTGACAGCGGCGGACATGGCAATTCCAGTAACGTCACACTGCTGTCGCAGCTGACGCTCGGCGAGATGGGGGCAACCGGAAGCAGTGTTCTGGGAAACGATTGTTGGGGCTGGACGGACAGGGTTACGGGCCGCGAATTTGCGATCTTCGGCCTGACCAATGCAACAGCATTCGTCGAGATCACGGATCCCGTCAATCCAGTCTACATTGGAAGTCTGCCTGCTGCAGGAACCAACGCGACCTGGCGTGACATGAAAGTATTTCAGGACCGCTGTTACGTCGTCGCCGATGGAAGTGGCAGCAACAGTCACGGGGTTCAGGTTTTCAACCTGAAACGGCTGCTTCGGATTGGGAGATCGCTGCCGGTGACTTTTTCGGCCAATGCCCGTTATACCGGTCTGGGAAGGGCTCACAATATCGCGATCAACGAAGGCACGGGTTTTGCCTACGTCGTGGGATCCTCGGGTCATGGCTCGGCAGGTGGGTTGATCATGCTCGATCTGAAGCAGGGCGTGCTGCCTGTCCTGGCAGGGGTATTTTCCGGGGATGGATACACCCATGACGTACAGGTCGTGGAGTATGCAGGTCCGGATCCGGCCTATCGCAAAAAGGAAATTGCGTTTTGTGCCAATGAGGACACGCTGACCATTGTCAACGTTAGTAACAAGACTGCGCCGCAACTGGTTTCGCGCTCAACTTACCCTGTCTCAAGATACAGCCACCAGGGATGGCTTTCGGAGGACCACCGTTACTTTTTCATGGACGACGAACTGGACGAACTCCAGCTGGGGCCGTTTCCGACGCGGACCCGGATATGGGATGTCAGCGACCTGGACAATCCGGTGTATGTGGGACACCACAGCGGGACGGAATCGACGATTGATCACAACCTGTACGTGAAAGGCAATTTCATTTATCAGGCCAACTATACCAGTGGCCTGCGGATTCTGAAAATTGACAATGCGGCTACCGCCCAGTTGCACGAAGTCGGCTATTTCGACACGTACGGTGCAGATAACGACCTGACTTTCAATGGCGCCTGGTCCTGTTATCCGTTTTTCAAGAGTGGGTCGATTATCGTCAGTGACCGGCAAAACGGACTGTATGTCGTCCGCTTCACTCCGCCAGCCGGAGGTTGACCGTCCGGACCAGGGACCGCGGGCCGCAAAGCCTGCAGTTTACCGAAATCAGTAGGTGACGTCGTACTGATGCACGATCACGGGACGCTGGCGGAATTTGGGCTCGGGAATCGGGTGGGGCGTAAAGTCCTCCCCCTCGGGCTTTGTGACCGGTTGCAGCTCGTTTTCCATTTCGTTGTCAGCGGGTGCCGGGGGACTGGTGCGAATGGAATTGCCGTACAGGAAGTGCCTCAGCAGGACCTCGGCCTGGGCTTTCGTCAGCAGGCCATACTGGATGGCAAGCCGGTCGAGCGGGGGGGCTTCCAGCGTCTGAATTTGCTGGACCGTCCGCGCATTGACCGCGGTGATGTAGGCCTTTCCAACCGCCAGCTGCAAAAAGTCTGACCCGTTTTCCACCGATGTTTCGATCAGCCGGTTCACCTCATCCACCTGGCGGATGGTCATCAGATTGGCTCGCAGGGCAACCGCTCCAGGTGCCGGAAGATTGTCCTGCTGGATCTTCACCAGCCCGCAAAACTGGTCACAGGTCATGACACCCTGTTCGACCAGCCACAGTCCGAATCTAAGACTCATTTCTCGTGCCACCTGTCCTTAACGTTGGGAACACCACTTCTCATACTCATTCGGTCGGATGGGGGGCCGGGTGCAGCCCGGAATGGATTCCGACGATTCTGCGGTTTGTCGGGTTTTTGCGGCCCGAAAGCTGTGTGACGGGACCGGAAATGGTAACACCCGGCTCTCAGGGCAAACCGAAGCGCCCTGGCGATCCCGGTCCGCTTTTGACGGGCACAACGGGAACGAGATGGTTTACAATGCCTGATGCACACAAGCCTGACTGTTCGCCCGTACTGTTCCCCGATTTCGCCAGGTCACCATTCCCCAGCCATGTCCAGCGACCGCACTCGCAGTTTGTCAGCTACGGCAGCAGCCCGGGTGAATTATCGTTGCCCATGTGGAACCGAGTTTGCCGTCGATCCCAGAAGTGGAGGGGATTGTCCGTCCTGTTCCCGATCCGTGGGTTCGAAAGCCCTCGCGCTGAACCTTTCAGTGACGCTCGACCCGCCACCCTCCCGAATTCCGCTGGCCTTGACCGTGGCAGGGGACCCGTCTAGCCCGCGGGTCCGATCTCCTTTGGTGGATGAAAGTCCGGACATTGGCCTGGTTGCGGGAACCCGTCTGGGCCATTTTGAAATCGTTGACCGGCTGGGATCGGGCGGCATGGGTGAAGTCTACCGGGCGCTGGACCGTTCATTACACCGGTATGTCGCGCTGAAGGTCTTGCGAACGCGAGTGGAGACCGGCACAGGCGCAGAGGTCAGCCGCGAAATCGAACAGCTGATGCAGGAGGCGATTGCCCAGGCTCGGGTGCCGCATCCCAACGTGGTTTCGATCTATTACGTTGGCAAACAGGATGGAGCCCCTTTTCTCGCGATGGAACTGGTGGCTGGCAAGACCCTGCAGGAACGGATGGAAGCCGGTCCGATGGAATTTCCCGGAATTGTCAGCATCGGGATTCAGTTGGCCGAAGCATTGCGTTACTCGCAAAACATGGATTTGATTCATGGAGACCTGAAGCCGTCCAACGTCCTTGTCCAGCCCGACCTGACCGTCAAACTCTCTGATTTTGGAATGGCGCGTCGTGCTTCCGGTGAAAACATTGGTCCTGTTGGCGGGACGCCCAACTACCTCGCTCCGGAACTGTTGACGGGCGGGCAACCCTCGGTTCAAAGCGACATCTTTGCCCTCGGCGTAACTTTGTACGAAATGACTTTTGGGGTTCGTCCCTTCCGGCTGTCAGGAACGACGGCGGCCGAATGGGCCCAGTCGCACCGCGATTCGCAACTGGAATTTCCCCGACCGTGGCCCGAATCGCTGCCCGAGCGGTGGCGGTCAATTCTGGAACAGATGTTGCAGCCGGATCCGGCCGGCCGATACGCAAATTACGACGGACTGTTGCAGGACCTGCGCCACGTGATGCCATCGAGCAACCCGTCGGCACGCTGGTTGCCCCGGATCATGGCCGCCCTGATTGACTATTTCCTGGTAGTTTTTTTTACCGTATTTCTGGCCGTGCTCGGAGGACTGGCGGACAGTTTACTCAGCGGATATCTCAATGTTTCCGAACGGGGATGGCTAGCACTGGTGCATGCCGATGCGCCGTGGTACGCCAGCCTGACCCTGTTTGTGTTGCGGGCATCCCTGCTGGCCATCATCCTCATTCCCGCTGCGCTCTATTTCTTCATGGCAGGATACTGGCGCCAGTCGCTGGGCCGGGAGCTGATGCACATTCAGGTAGTCAACCGGTTCGGGCTGCCGCTGGCAAAAAGAACCTCGGTTTGGCGGGAAGTGATGCGGTCGGCTTTTCTCTGGGCGCTCCCGCTGGGCTGGACCGTCGTAAGTCTGACCGGGAATATTTACGGTGTGCTCATCCTTTCGGTTTCGGCAATTGCCTTTACCCTGGTAAACGCGGCAATGCTGGTCGTTACCCCAACGGGCAGAACGATTCACGACCGCATCGTGCGAACCCGTGCTGTTCTGAATACCCACAGTTGAATGGAGGGTATTATGCAGGATGGCTGGATTTTCCTTGCGTAAAAATTGGTGGATGCTGCTGTTGCCACGCCCGTTCCTGGCGGAACGCTTTTGTCTGGTCCCCGGCTGCCGTCGGGCATTGTGGCGGTTCGAAAAACTCCGGTTCTGGATTTGCTGGATCCACGCTTTGGACTGGCGGGTCCGGAAATGCCCGAAAAAATTGAGGGGCTGGCCTGGGGACCCGTGCTGGCGGGAGGTAAGAGAATTTTGATCGTCGCAACCGACAATGATTACCGGAACGATCAGGATTCCCTCTTTTTTGTTTTCGCTGTTCCTCAGTAATTCACCCTGAATGCACCGGGCCGACGGGCATTCGGTGACCTCTGCCCCGCAAAATGGCGGTGCCCCCCAGTGCCCGGCATTCCGGAATTCCCCAACCGGCTTCCGGTTTGGCAACCTCGGCAGGCAAAGAGTGGTGAGCGGGCCAGAATCGGTCAGGTCGCCATGCCCCAACCTGATGTTTTCCGGATGGGAGGGATATCCATGGACCCTGTCAGGCCTTCGAAATCTTCATTCCGGGCCTGTTACGGGGTATTGGAGGCCGCAATCTGCTGGTATACTGCGGCTCGTTGGTTTGGCGAATGGGTCTGTCATTGCGAGTCGTTTTTACTGTCGCTCACTTGATTGTCTTTCGAACGTTCCACATGGCGGGTTGCCAGTCTCAACCCCTTTCTACACAGTCCGGAAAGTCAAAAAATTGGGCTGATCGCAACTCGCCACTGGAGACAAAAAGTGGGTCGAAAATTGTATTGTGGTAATTTGGGCTTTGGTGTGTCCAGCTCCGAACTGGAAGAACTTTTTTCCCAGTACGGCACCGTTCAGAGCGCTCAAGTCATCTCGGATCGTGATACTGGACGTAGCAAAGGCTTTGGTTTCGTCGAGATGGGTAGTGACCAGGAAGCCCAGGCGGCCATCGAAGGCCTGAATGATGTCGAACACGATGGACGCCGGTTGACCGTGAACGAAGCCCGGCCGCGCGAAGAACGCGGTAGTGGTGGTGGTGGCGGTGGTGGCGGTGGCAGCAGTGCAGCTTGACACGGGTGCGCGGGCCAGCTGGGCCGCCGGCTACACGCAGGCTGCGCCTGCAACAGTAGCGGCCCCCACCTTGTGAATGTCAATGCAGGGCCTGAACTTGACGCAGTGCGCGCCAGAGCCGCTGGTGACGCTGCATGACACCTGCACTGAGGCGCGCCTGCCAGCGGCTTGCTGCATGGTGGCTGTCACAGGCTCTGCAGCGCTAGTGACTGGTTGCGATTGATGGTGGATGGGTGCGCCCGGGACTACTGGCCGAGCAGCGACACTGGCGTGGTGTTGTTCGTGATCACATACTGCTCCCACAGCTCCCCCCGCCTCTCTCAAGCAAGCGGCAGCAGCTGAGGGCGCGCCCCACCGCCGTGGCCCGAGCAGGCCCGAGCATGGTCAAACCAGGATGGCATGCCGGGCCTGCACGCGCCCTCCCTGCCACACTAACCATTTTTAGTCTACAATTGTGCGGCACACCTGACCGCCGACCGAACCAAGGGCCGTGGGGCGCCAGCTGACAGGCACCCGCGATGGGCAAAGCCTGACCGGCCCCACCTGCAGGCGAGAGCCAAACGCAGTGCCGCCATGGACGGCCTGAAAACCGTGCGCTACGTCACGCGCGATCCGTTGCAGAACCTGCGCATCCGCGTGACGCTCACGCGGCTGAGCGCAGCGAGCAGGGTCAGCCAGCCCAGCAGCGGCGCCGTCAACAAGGTGAGGGTCTGTGGGGCGTGCGTGGGGCTGGTTGTGGAAGAGCATCATAGCCTCAGTGCGCATGCGCTGCTGCCCAACATCTCACCAAGGCCATCGCACACCGCCCGAGCAGGATGCAGCCAAGCAAGTGGCGCCAGCGGCGGGCGGTGCTAGCGACGCAGGTGCGCGCCCAGACCAGGCAATG